>JAUZRN010000041.1 GCA_030950375.1 Rhodothermus sp.
TGCATCCCGGCACGAACTACTGGAGGCTGCCTCTGCGCCTGGGTGCCTGACCCGAAGTAACCATGCTCACACTGCCTCGCAGTTCTGCAACGCCTCAAGCAGACCGTTTCGCTTGCAGGCGATCTGTATACAGCATGTCCAGCAGCAGTGCGGCTGTCCAGGAAAACTGCGCAGCGCCTCGGCCACATCCATCTTCTGGGTCATAGTACTCGTAAAAACCATATCGACGAGGCAGCTCAAGGAGGGCATGACGCACCCACGCGACATACGCCTGCTCGCCATAACGCGCCAGTCCTCGGGCAAGCATCCAGTTAATATTGATCCAGACGGGCCCGCGCCAGTAACGCCGCCGCGAAAAATCCGGCCCTTTCCGGTCGTAGCTGGGCACGGCGTAACATTGATCACCCAGCCGACAGAAGGACGTCGAGTTCAGGTACGTGCACAACCGACGTGCCTGCTCCGGCGAGGGAATACCTGCGAACAACGGCGTAAAGCCGGCGGCCACGTGTACCTTGATGAGTGCCTGTGTCCGCAGATCAAAATCAAGGTAGATGCCATGCGCGTCATCCCAGAGCTTCCGATTGATGGCCTGGGCAGTACGCTCGGCCCGTGCTTCGTGCAAGTCCGGATCTGCGCCGACTACCCGGGCAATCCGGGCCAGATCACGTTCGGCCTGGCAAAGTAGCGTATTGAAAAGCACATCCTGCACCAGAAACGGGCAGTGTTCCTGGAGGTACGCCTCCTCATAATTGGCTGCCCGAAACAGCGCCACCAGCTGCAAATAACGCGCATAGTCTGCGTCGGTGGGTCGATCAGCCGGGTTGACCACCTGTTTGTCTACCCGCCGAAACGGAAGCGGCCGCTTCGGATCCACCGTGATGCGCTGTAGCGACTCGTCCCACAGAGGCGCATTATCCATGCCCGATTCCCAGGGATGCCGAATATAGACAAGCCCTTCGCCAGCCGGATCGCGCTCACGATACAGATAGTCGTGCCAGGCCCGTAGGCGTGGATACAATCCCTGTAGAAACTTCCTGGCTTGCTTCCGATCTTGCGCGTACTGGTAGATATGCCACGCCGCAATGGCATGATTGGGTGGTTGCACGATGCCAGAAGTAGGTACAGCCGAAGGAGCAGCCGGATGACGGCGAACGTCCCAGACCTCTGGACCGGGGAAATAGGTAGCGCTCGGGCTATGGTACACAATATGGGGCAGCAACCCATTACGCCACTGACCGGTAAACAAAGCGCGCAGTTCCTGCTCGGCGCGTGCCTGCATGCGGTGTGCATAGCCCATGGCGATAAAAGCAGTATCCCACGACCACTGATGGGGGTAAAGCTGAGGCGCCGGACGGGTGAAGCGTCCGGTCCAGTTCTGCTCCAGCACAGCCTGCGCCCGAGTAATCAGCGTTTCTTCCATAGTCTCTTTACAAGATGTTCGATCGTCGTTGAGACGTTTTTTTACAGCCAACGTTACAGCAAACGGGCTTTCAAATGCCTGTAAGATATTCCGATGTCAACAGTAACGCACACGCTTCGGGTCTATCCGGTATGGATCGAGGCGGTAACGACCGCATTGCAGGAGATCTTTTGCACATCGCTTCCGGCCGATACCGTCCTGCAGCAGTTTTTTCGGAAGCATCGTAAGATGGGCAAGCGGGATCGAGCCTTTGTGGCCGAGACGGTCTACGGCATGCTGCGTCATTACCGGCGTCTGGCCTATGCCGCCCGTCGCCGAGCCAATGACCTGCGTTTTCTGGCACTGCTCTACCTGAACGTGTTCGGTTTTGGCGAAGCTACCCTGGATCTGCCCGTACGTTCTTCCGAGCGCAACGCACTCGAAGCGGCCACCCGACGATTCTGGAAGCCGACTCTGCCGGACGATCCCGTTGCTACGCTGGGCATACTTTACAGCCTGCCCGACTGGCTGGTGGCTGCCTGGTTGGAGGTGTTGCCCTACGAAGTGGTCGAAGCACGCTGCGCCGCCCTGAAAACGCCGGCACCGCTGACCATCCGCGTCAACACGCTTAAAGCCGACCGCGAGACGGTCCGGCAGCACCTCCTGGAAGAAGGATTTCCAAGCCAGCCGACGCCTTACAGTCCGGTAGGCCTGATCCTTGAAGAAAAAGCGTTTATCTTCCGCACGCGTGCGTTTCAGGAGGGGCTCTTCGAAATTCAGGACGAAGGGAGTCAGCTGATCAGCCTGCTGACCGAAGCGCGGCCGGGTCAGGTCGTGGTGGACGGATGTGCCGGAGGCGGTGGCAAAACACTTCATCTGGCCGCGCTTATGCAGGGCAAAGGGCGCCTGTACGCCTTCGACATTCACGAAGGACGGCTGCAGGAGCTGCGTCCGCGCGCACGTCGGGCCGATGTCCACAACATTCGCCTGCATGCGCTACCACACAACCGCGCATCCATCGTGCGCCGCCTGCAGGGCAAGGCAGACGTTGTGCTCGTGGATGTGCCCTGCAGTGGCACGGGCGTACTCCGACGCAATCCGGATGCGGCCTGGAAGATCACACCAGAACGCGTAACAGCACTCGTCGAACAGCAACGACATATTCTTGAAGCTTATGCCTCGCTGGTGCGACCGGGTGGCCGCCTTGTTTATGCCACCTGTTCGCTACTACCGAGCGAAAATGAACGACAGATCCAGCGTTTTCTGGAGCGTCATTCGGAGTTTGTGCTGATACCAGCCGCCGAAGTGCTGGCACGCCAGGGCATCATGCTCCCCGATCAGCACGACGCCTTTCTTCGCGTCGAACCAGCCACACACGGGACCGACGGCTTTTTTGCAGCCGTGCTAAAGCGCACCTGAACGGCTTGTTTTTAGGGGCCGTTTCCTGTAGTATTGCCCTGAAACCGGTTCCTGTCGATCATCAGAACGCTATCGGCCATGCGGTACGCGTTGCTCGGAGCTCTGCTGTCGCTTTCGGCGCTGACGCTGCAAGCACAACCCTTCTCCCTCGAAGATATTTTGAGCGCACCCTATGTGGAAACTGCCGTCTTTGCCCCGGAGACTTCGCGCGTTGCCTGGATCGTCAACCAGGAAGGCGTGCGAAACATCTGGATCGCCGACGCGCCCGACTTTCGTCCGGTACCGGTGACCCACTACACAGAAGACGACGGACAGGTACTCGGTAACCTGACCTTTACCCCCGACGGCCGCCTGCTGCTCTACGTACGTGGGGGCAGCCCCAACCGGCGCGGTGAATATCCCAATCCGCGAAGCCTGCCAGACGGCGTGCGCCGCGAGGTGTGGGTAGTCGAGCTGGCCACCGGTCGGACCTGGTCCTTGGGCGAAGGTACCAACCCGATTGTTTCGCCGGACGGTCGGCTTGTGCTGTTCAGCCGGCGCGGTACGCTTTACCGGATCGTGCTGCATCCCGATTCGACCCGGGCACGCCCGCTTTTTCGGGCGCGGGGTAGTACGCAGTCGCCCGTCTGGTCACCGGACGGTCGCTACGTCGCCTTTGTCAGCAATCGGGGCGCTTACAGTTTCATTGGCGTCTATGACACCCACGCCCATCGCATTCGCTGGCTCGCTCCGGGCGTCGATCGCGACATGGATCCGGTCTGGTCGCCGGACAGCCGGCGGCTGGCCTTCATCCGACAGCCAGGCCTGAAGAAAGGCGAGCGTTATAACCTGATGGCCGGTTATCCTTTTCAGATTCTGATCGCAGAGGTAGCTACCGGCGAAGCACGCGTTGTGTGGGAATCACCAGGACGGGATGGCGGCTTTGCCCAGTACTATCCGGCTGAACCGCTGCGCTGGCTGCCTAATGGTCGTTTGCTGTTCTATTCGGAGCATGAAGGCTGGATGCACATCTACAGCCTGGATCCGGACCGGGGCACATTGACCGATCTGACACCAGGGGAAGCAGAAGCCGAACACAGCATCGTATCACGTGATGGTGCCTGGCTCTACTTCAGCGGCAACCATAACGACATCGACCGGCGCCACCTGTGGCGTGTCTCCACCACGGGCGGCCGGCCAGAGCTCCTCACCCCTGGAACGGGCATTGAAACCGATCCGCTCATCTCTCCGGACGGTCGCTGGCTGATCTATCGCGCGGCCACCGCCCGCCGCCCCCAGGGACTGCACGTGCTTGACCTGCAAACGCGCGCTGTTCGCCGCATCTTTCCAGAACAGTTGCCCGAGCGCTTCCCGGAGGCGCATCTGGTGGAGCCAGAGCCGGTCGTCTTTTCGTCGCTGGACGGGCTCACGCTCCATGGCCAGCTTTTCCGTCCTCCTGACCTGCGTTCCGGTGAGCGACGGCCGGCCGTCATCTTCTTACACGGCGGTCCCATTCGGCAGATGCTTCTGGGCTGGCACTACCGCGGCTACTATGCCCGAGCGTATGCCCTGAACCAGTACCTGGCGGCCCGGGGCTACGTGGTACTCGCGCTGAACTATCGCACTGGCATCGGCTATGGGCGGGCATTTCGGCTGGCGGCCCGGCAGGGCCCCCGGGGGGCTTCCGAATATCAGGATGTGGTGGCCGCTGCGCTCTTTTTACGTCACCTACCCGGTGTGGACCCCGACCGCATCGGTCTCTGGGGTGGGTCCTACGGCGGTTATCTGACGGCCATGGGACTGGCACGTGATTCCGAACTATTTGCCGCCGGCGTCGATCTGCACGGCGTACACGACTGGGCCTTCCGCGCTACCGACTTTTCGCCGGGCGGCGGCTGGGGCATTGCCGACCATCCCGACAGCCTGGCCCTGGCCTACCGCTCCTCACCGGTGGCCGATATTGATCGCTGGCGCTCGCCCGTACTCTTGATTCATGGCGACGACGACCGCAACGTGCTCTTCGAACAGACGGTCGACCTGGCCCAGCGATTGCGTGAGCGCGGCGTGCACGTCGAGCTCCTTGTGCTACCCGACGAAGTGCACAGCTTCCTGTTGCACGAAAGCTGGCTGCGCGCCTACCACGCCACCGTAGACTTTCTCGATCGCATGCTGCGCGACCGCCCGCTGCCGTTCAGCAATCACTAACGGCCCGTGCGTGGTGGCACGGGCGGCGGCTGGTCAGGAGGCAGCGGCGACTGGTAGGGCTTACCGCCCGTCAGCCGCATAAATTCGTCGCGGGCTGCTTTGAGCAGGTCGGGTCGCAGCAGCATGTCCAAGCCGGTCGTGGCAATCACCTTAGCGGCCACTTCGGCCCCTTTGTAACCGATGGAAGTGCCATGACAGGCTGTGGTGGCCCAGCTATGCCAGGGCACCTCTCGGGCTGCCGTCGCCACCGTAAAGCCCACCGTCGGGGTGATCCAACTCACCTCGGCCACGTCGGTCGATCCACCCCGTGGCGGCTCCGGCCCTTTTGGCAGCGGCTTGATGGTCGTATCTAGGCCAACCGGCTCAACCTGCAGAAACTCCTGCAACTGCCGGGCAAACCGTTGCTCCTCTTCATCGAAACGAGGTGGCCCGACCAGTTCCAGATTGGCCTGCACGGCCTCCTGAAGGGGTCGGTTCAAGAGCACCTCGTGCACGCCGGTGATGAACTGGATCTCGTACTCGGTGCGCGTCATGAGCGCCGCGCCCTCGGCAATCTTCTTCAACCACTCATACATAAACTCGACGCGCTCCCGATTAATGTCGCGCACGTAGTACCAGACTTCGGCCCGTTCCGGGACGACGTTGGGCGCTTCGCCTCCGTCGGTGATCACGTAGTGGATACGGGCCGTCGGATGCACGTGCTCCCGCATCATGTTGGCCGCGTGGTTCATCAGCTCCACAGCGTCCAGCGCGCTGCGACCGTTCCAGGGATCGGCCGACGCATGCGCGGCCTGCCCGTAAAACCGCACAATGAAGTTGTTCATAGCCCGCCCCGGCTGATTGCGGACCGCCGTCTCCGTACCCGGATGCCATTCGATGGCTGCATCCAGATCATCGAACACGCCTTCACGAGCCATGTACACTTTGCCGACCACCGTCTCTTCGGCAGGCGTCCCGTAAAGCCGAACCGTACCGGGGATCTGGTGGCGTTCCATCAGACGCTTCAGGACGATCGCCCCGACGGTGGAAGCCGCTCCAAAGAGATTATGTCCGCAACCATGTCCGCTGCTCACCGCATCCGCGCGAGGTTGACGGGCCGGCACCGGTTCGTTCCCTACGCCGGGTAGCGCATCGTATTCGGCCAGGATGCCAATAATAGGCCGGCCGCTCCCCCACTCGGCGATAAAGGCAGTCGGCATGCCGGCCACTCCACGCTCCACCCGAAAGCCCTCGGCTTCCAGCGCACTGGCCAGCAACTCGGCCGAACGATGCTCCTGCAAGGCCGTCTCGGCATAGCGCCAGAGCTCCTGCGCCAGATGCTGCAGCGTCTGCCGAAGCTGTTCGGTCTCCTGCAATGCTTCTTGCTTGTAGGCGTCCAGAGGCTGAGCCTGAGCTACACCATTTAACGCGAACAGAACTCCCCAGAAAACGAGCAGATAGCGTCGCATAGGGCCTTTCGGTCTGATTGCGCTTCGCAAAAAGTTAACGTTTACCTCTGCGAAGTGCAATCCCAGAGGCAACACAGGCTGCATACTGAGCTGCTTCCGCTCCTTTCAATGGGGACTGCTCTCAACAATGCTTCTTCATAGGGGAAACCGCTCATTCTCGGGTAGTAAAGACAGACACGCTTATTCATCAACAATCCGAAGCAGCACCATGCGTACGCTAAAGGTAATGTTTCCGCTGCTCCTGACGGGCATGCTGTGGATGGGGGGCGCCTTGAACCCTGTGCAGGCCCACCCGAAGCGCGTTGTAAAAGTGCTCCCCCGTGGTCACATGGTCGTCCATGTTGGAAAGGTGCGTTATCACTACCACGCCGGCGTCTTTTACCGACCCGTTCGGGGAGGCTTTGTGGTGGTGCGTGCACCTGTCGGGATCATCATACCGACATTGCCACCGGGCCATCGGGTAGTGCATGTGCACGGACGCCGTTACTACCACCACAACGGGGTCTACTACCGCCCGATTTATCGTCATGGTCGCCCGGCCTACATGGTGGTCAGGCTACAGGTAGACCTGTAAGGCGCTCAGCCGGCAACATGTCACCCGACCCACTCATCAACTGTGGGTCGGGTTTTTGCTTGTCCCAACAACTTCCCGATCCCCGACTGCACGAAGACATCCCACACGCGTGGAACCTGCGGTCAAGCTGTTGACAGCATAAGCACCGAGGTACTTTGCGCCCTCAAGACGGACCCCATCCTGCCAGAATGGCCCCGAACACCCTTAACCTGAATCGCCACCCACCTGCATCAAGGACGACACATGCCATGATTTACTTTGCCGTGATGGGCTGAATCTTTCCAGGACCTGCACCGGTTGTACTTTAAAAAAGCAGTTGCCGCTATGAAGCTTCGTCTTACGGAACACACTTTACGTCTCCGTCTGGATGCCGACGATCTGGAAACGCTGCGACGAACCGGCCGTGTGGAGCTTGCTACCCCGTTTGATGCGCAGACGATGTTCACCTGCACGCTACGCATTGATGCACAGACAGCCGTGCCGGCCGCCCACCTGGACGGCGCGCGCCTTACCGTGCTATTGCCCACCGAAGAAGCTCAAAAGTGGCTCGAAAGTGACCAGATCGGCATCGAAGCCCGCCAGACAGCCGGTCCGAACCGGACGCTGAAGCTGCTCATCGAAAAGGATATTGGCTGTCAGCATAAGCCCCGGGGCCATTCGTCCCATGTCGCCGCTGAGCACTGACCTGACCGCGCTTTTGCTGGCTGGAGGCCGCAGCCGTCGCTTCGGAACCGACAAAGCGCGGGCCGAGGTAAACGGGAAACCGATGCTCCAACGGGTTTACGAGGTGGCCCGGGAGCTTACGCAGCATGTCTTGCTCAGCGTTCGCGCCGATGGGGACTTTTACTTCGATCTGGTGCCGCCTGCCATACCACGCCTACTGGACCCGGTACCCGAGGCGGGTCCACTGGCCGGGTTAGTAGCCGGTCTTCGGGCAGCGCAGACCCCCTGGTTGCTGGCCCTGGCCTGCGACCTGCCCTCCCTGACTCCCGAAACCCTCCGTCTGCTGCTTGAAGCCCGATCGTCTGATACGGACGCTGTCGTGCCCGTTACCTCGGGCAACCGCCGCCAGCCGCTCTGTGCTCTGTATCGCGTGCATGTAGTACAGTCGGTGGCTGAAGCCCAACTTGCCACTGGCCGCTATGCCCTGCAGGAACTGCTCGACCATCTGGCGATCACGTCCCTTCCGCTACCGGATGCACCGTTGCACAATGTCAACACCCCTACCGATCTATCGCATGAGCTCGTCCATCCGAGGCATTGCCCTTCCGGCAGTCAACCGCCCCGGCCGGACGCCTAACCCGACCTCGGCCGGATCCAGACGAAATCGGCCGAATTGAAGGGTGGCAATTTCACGAGCCCGAAACGAAGGTGCCCATAGATACAGCCATTGCTGTTCGGCCTCATAACGAACGGCAATACCCAGCGCACAGGCAAATCCATGCCGATCGCAGAGGGCTACCAGACGATGCCGTACCGCTTCCGGATTATCCAGCGTCGGGACCATGCCGTGCAGTCCACGGGCCTGTATTGACAACCGGCGCACCCGTGCGCGGGCAAAGTAGTGACGAAACCGCTCGCGTCGATAGTCGCTGCGCGTCCAGCGATCTCGCTCCTGCACGGCCTCGGCTATCGACAGCCGTACAATACGTGGACGCCGACTGCGTCGAAAGCACCGAAGCACCGGCTCCAGCTCTTCTTCGCGCTGTAGCGCTACCACGTAGTCAGGGCGCAGCACATCCAGCATCTGAAAAAAACAGCTCGCGACCTGCATCGTTGGCCATGTGGCCCGGCAGATCAATCACCAGGTGCCGGGCTCGGTGCCAGCGCGCAGCAGCCACCAGACGCACCAGGCCACTGAGCATCTGAAGCAGATGCCCTTCCGGCGAAATGTGTCCGACAAACCGGAGCTTAAGCCAGTGATCAGGATCGAGGGGTACCCGGCTCAGCGCCAGTGTGGTCGGGGGTCCTATCAGCGACTGGCCAGGATCGGCATCCAGAAAAAGCGTCCGGGCCTGCCCCTGAAGCTGTTCGGCCAGCCAGCGCGCCAGCGTCGTCTTACCGGCATTGACCGGACCGGCCACCATCAGCGTGCGCCACGGAGGCCCGTGCAGCAAGCGCTCCCGTAAGGCCTCCCACTCGGCTGAAACGGCAATGTCCATCGCGCTACGCCGGAGGTTCAACACGCACCCGAAGTGTCCGTAGCCGATTCAGTGCAGCGGCCAACTCCTGCGCTCGGAAGCCGGCCAGATCCAGCATTCCCTTCGGATCAAGTACGTCCAGTCCCTGGCGACCGATATCTTCCAGGACGGCGGCGACAATCTCCGAAAGGGTACGGCGGCCATCCATATAACGCTGACAGGCGTAGGCCAGGGCCTGTCCGATCGCCTGCGTCTGCGCTACATGCACCAGTTGTTCAATGGCCCGCAGGTCGATGACGGTGGTCCCCAGTTGGAGTGCTTCGCGCCCGCGCGTTCGCACATAGGCGGCACGCTTTCCTTTCTGCAACGAGACACTGGCCGGATCCGGCACACGCCGCCCCAATGGCTCCTGGAAAGGATTGTCCGTTACCGGTGTACGCTCGTTTGGAAACTGCCGAGCAATTTCCCGAGCGACCTCTGTTACGTCTTCCACGCGGTATTCATGCAGCTTGATGACGGTATCGGCCACATCGAAAAAGTCGCCACTGGAGCCAACGACCAGGATGGTGCTGACCCCGCGCGTCTCATAGAGCTGGCGTACGCGATCGATGAACGGTGTGATCGGCTCCTGCGGGCCCGGGACCAACCGCTGCATGCGTCGATCGCGCACCATGAAGTTTGTCGCGGCGGTGTCCTCATCGATGAGCAGGAGCGAGGTGCCCACCTCCAATGCTTCTTGAATGGCCGCAGCCTGGCTGGTTGAGCCGCTGGCGTTTGCTGTCGAGAACGTCCGGGTGTCGATGCCCGAGGGCAGGTTGCGAATAAACGGGGAGAGATCCACTCCCGCCACGCTACGGCCATCTTCGGCCCGTACCTTGACCGCGTCGGGCACGGTTACGACAAACTCCCGGCCGTCGCCTGGCTCATGGTTGTAGACCCCGCGCTCCAGCGCTCGCAGCAGCGTGCTTTTCCCGTGATAGCCGCCGCCCACGATGAGGGTCACGCCGGCTGGAATACCCATACCGGTCAGGCGGCGGCCGCTGGGTAGCACCACTTCCCGTCGTAGCGAGGGAGGCGCCTCGAACAGCACCGCCCCTTTTTCCAGGGGGCGTTCGTCGACGCCGGAGCGTCGGGGCAGGCAGGCGCCGTCGGCGACAAAGGCCACCAGTCCCCAGGAGGCCAGCTGCATGCGCAGCCAGGTGGCGTCTTCGTTCACCTCGGCAAAGGCGCGCACGACTTCCGGGTCATAGACCGCAAAGCGCAGGCTTTCGCGCACCACCCGCGGCACATCTTCCAGCAGCAAGGCCCGGGCTTCGTCCGCCCGGATACGGCGCCCATAGGCCGGAAGCCCGACGGCAAAACGGGCCTCGACCCCTTCGGCCGTCAGCCGCACGGCCGTTCGGGGCAGTATTTCCTGGCCGGGCCGGTCCATTTCGATACGTCCGCTGTGCCCACTACCACGGGGACGGCTGAGGCGCCGTGCTTTTTCGGCAAAGGTGCGGGCCAGCAGATGGGCCACGCCAATGGCGCGCGCCTCCGACTGATAGCTCCATGCCGGAAAACCTGCTACAGGCTGCGGCACCCAGACGTGCACGCGGCTGGGCGTGGCAAACGGATCGCCCTGCACATGCACCAGCCGCAATACAAAGTCGCCCAGATCGTAGGTGCCCTGCAGCGTTTTGTACGCTTTGTACCCGCGCCCGTCGATGCGCTGCAATCGTCGCCGCAGCTCTTCGACCGTATGTACCGGCGCCGTGCCCGTCCGTACCGCCATTGTTTTTTGTCAGAACGCTTCGGCCCAAACGCTTCATAAAAAACCGACCCCGCCACTGCGTTCCGCAGTACGGGGCCGGCTAGTCTCAGGCGATACCCTCCTGCTCAGAACTGCCCGCGCAGCGTAAAAATATGGTTGTTCTCAAAGAACTGTGCGGGCATAAAACCATAGTCAAACGCCATGTTGATGCCTAGCACCGGACGCAGGTTGAGCGTGGCACCGAAGGCTGGCCGGTTATCGAATGGTCCTTCCAGGCCACCCTGCTTCTGCGCATTCTGGACGTAGGCGCCCCGCACGATGATGTAGTCCTGGAAGTTGTAGGAAAGCTGGCCCTGCACCTGGCTGGGGCCATAGGTATTCTCCATGTAGGTCAGGCTGACCGAAAGGCCTCGCCAGACCCGGTAGCTAACCGCAACGTCGACCACGGTCGGTACATCGGCGTCAGCAGCCACGATCTTGTATTTCGTGACGGCTCGTTCGCCTTCCGTCGTGCGGGCATCCACCAGCAAGGGGGAGCCGTCATACTGCATGGAAGTCCCGATGTTGCGGATGGCTACCCCTACCGAAAGCCCGCCAAAGCCAAGGAAGTTGTCGTACTGCACCCCGGCATCGAAGGTTACGCCACTGGCAGCGACGTTGGCGAAGCTTTCGTAGTTCAGGTTGACCGTAGCGCCGACGCGAATGCGATCGGTCATGGCCCGGCCGTAGGAGACTCCCAGCGTAAAGAACGTGGGCGAGAAGGTCTCCCCGGTACCGTCCATATTGAACTCATCCGTCTTCGGGATATCGCCCATGTCGAAGCTGCGCAGGTGCAACGCGATAGCGCCCAGTGTCCCGAAGCGTAGCCCGACAGCGGCAAAGTTAATCCCGATATCGGCAATGTAGTTACGCCGGGAGACCATCACCATCACATTGCCTTCCCCGTAGTCCAGGCCGGCCGGGTTCCAGAGCACGCTTTCGATCCCCGTGATGGCCGCGGCCGCCCCGCCTCCGCCCAGAAACTGAGCGCCCAGCGGGATGAGCAACTGCGAGGCAGCATTTGTCCCATTGCGGGCCTGCTGCGCCTGCAATGTTCCGATCGGACTCAGCAGCAGGACCAGCAGCACCGGAAGCCCTGTGCGAATCAGTTTGGCTTTCATGATCTATGCCCTCCGTTTGGCTTCAACATGATGCATCAATACCGTTGCAGAATCTGCTCCTCCTGCACAATGGCCAGCTTCAGCACCTTCTCGCCATACGGCGTATCGATATGGACAAGGTAGATACCGCTGGCCACCGGAATGCCATCCTGGTTCGTCAGGTCCCACCGCTCAAACTGCGACGGACTGTCATGTTCGATCACGCGCACCGGAATACCGGCCAGCGTGAAGATCCGGATGGTCGCCTTCTCCGGTAGGTGCGTGAAGGTGACGAACTTCTGGAAGCGGTTGGTTTCCAACCGGCTGAACCCGAAGTAGGGGTTCGGAAACACATTGATCTGTTCCACAGCCTGACGCTTCAGCTCCGGATCATCGCGCACAATCCCTTGAATAGTGAAGGTGTACTGATCATTGGGTGTCAGCGCGATCGCCGGATAGAAGTACAGGCTAAAGGGTGCCTCCAGGTACGGATGCGACCCGCGCGGCTGCGGCCAGAAGGCATACATCACGTCAGCGGCCGGAGCCCAGTTCTCATTGTTGTAATCAGCTCCTTCGTTGTAGTCGGACTTATGGATAAACACATACTCTCGACCACCCAGGTCCTGGCATTCCGGCCGACCGGTGAGCATGCCCATATCCCACCGCATATTGCTACAGGAAAGATCTAACTCTACAAAGCTCACATTCACCTGACGACGGGAGCCGTCCGGCTGAATCTCGTACGCCGCAAACGGCAGGTAGCCGGTTCCGGCATACGCATATCCCTCACCTCGGATGTAAACGGCACCCTTGCTAGCCCAGCCGTCGGCCGGCCCGCTTGTCGTGTCTCCCTGGAACTCCAGAACGACCGGTGCCAGCTGATCATCCGGAAGCGTGCTTCCAAAGAAATGCGCTCCAATAGAAGCACCGCCAAACAGCGCTTCGCCACCCCAGTTCACGCCGGATACCCAGCGCGTTCCCTCCCACGTCCAGTCGGCAATCTGGGCTACTACGAAGGGCACATACACCTGCAACCCTTCGATTACCGGCACACTCTGCGGGGGTACTGGTCCATCCGGGTCAATCTGCGGCATCCAATCGCTGATCGGCTGGCCATCGCGCAGTAACCGCCAGCGCAGCGGCCACGGATCCCCTACGTTGAACCGATGCGCATCGCTGTACTGCTCATGCTCAAAGAGGCCGTCAACCGTGGTCAGCGTATCTTCAGGCGCCAGCTCTGTCTTAGTTGTGCCCGTTGCCGGATCGTAGTAGGCAAATTCCAGACTATAGGTGCCGTTCTGTACCCGTGTCGGATTGGCTATCTTCACCTGCACCTCGCTGGTCGAGGCCCCTGTATGGGATATTTCCACATCACTTTCCGGTGCAGGTGGCTCCGTATAGCCCGGCTTGGGGGGCTGCGGCGTGGCTGCCACCACAACCGGTGAGCTCTCCAGTACCCGGAACGGCGCTTCCACGTCTTCGGTCAGCACCGCATAAGAGGTTATGGCAAAGTAATAGGTCACACCATTGGCCAGTGGACGCTGCCGAATGGCGTCTTGCGTAACCGTAAAGTAGCGCTTGATACCCTCGTCCGCGCCAAACTGCACAGGTTTTTCCAGCACGAACCCCGTCGCTGGATCAAACGCATTGTCAAAGACAATGGTGATCAGGTTCTTCTTATCGAAGGTAGCCAGACGCACGCCATCAGCCACCGAGGCCGTCGGCGAGGGCAGCTGATAGACGTTATATCCTTCAAATTCAAAACCAGAGTTACGATAGCTCTCTACCTGGGCAACCTGTGACAGATCAAAGCCCCAGTCCAGCACAATCTGTTCGTCCAGTTCAGCCACCTGAACCGGCGGCACACCGGGTGGCGAAGGGAGCACAAAGTCGTTGTCGTAGGCAAACTGGGCGAACAGGTCGTAATACTTCAGCAAGCTGATGCTGGAGAGATTATTTGTCCCCAGCGCCGCAATCTGCCCCACCACCACCTCTACGGTGTCACCTTTCTGCATCGTGAACGGTCCACTGGACAGCACAATACGCCGGTCACCTGGCGGAAGCTGCTGACCATCGATCCAGCCACGTCCGGTTACCGGGTCACCGGTCAGCGTAAACTTGGTTGGCTGCCCGGTATTGGGATCAATGAAGGGATCCCCGGCTGGATACTCCGGACGCGGCCGATACCCCCGCATCAGGTTATACCACTGAAGCGTCCCGCTATACTCGCCGAGATCCGGGTCGCTGATATCCGATCCGGCCGCAAAGTACACAAAGGCCGTCATGCCCAGCGTATCGCCCTGAGCGTTGACCGGTCCCTGCAGGAAGTCCCAGCCAACCGCTGGCGGAGGTAGGTTGAACGCCTCGTAGGAGTCATCCCGCGGATTTGCGTTGTAGGCATACCCTAACGAGAGCGTCGTGTCGCTCCCGGCAAAGTCGTCTGAATACGTCCCCACGTCCGGGTCCACCCACCAGACCACAAACATCGAATCAATGCGGGCATCTGCCGGCGTTTCGGGGGTACCCGTGTAGATCAGACGGGCCCGCATGAAGGCAATGTTGCCCAGCGGGTTAGTAGCCGGGAAGTCGTATCCCCAGATGGTAAGCTGATATTCCATGCCGATGGCCGGCGAACCATAGCTCCGCTCCGAGGTCCCCTGCCGCAAGTCATTCGTTACAATCCAGAGCGTCTGATCAGCCCCGGGATAGCCTGGAATATCTCCCTCGGTAGCACAATCAAATTCGCCATCTCCATTCGTATCCTGAGCAGGCTGATATCCCGGCTGGCCGTTGCACTCCTGATAGGGCGCGCCCCATTCAGCCGGCCAGTTGTTCCAGTCGTATTCATACTGATCTAGAATCGCCTGCCGATCCGCGTCGGTAACCTCGCTGGGATCTTTGCCGAAGAAGTAGGCCGCTGCTGCCGTTACATCGAAGGAGTTTGATTTCCAGCGGCGATGGACCCGCCAGACGTGGTACTTTTCCAGGCTGATTTCGTCCGGCCCCTGCACTGTCCCGGTCATCGGATCCCAGAGCACACGGCCCGGGTCCAGTCCAGTCTCATAAGTACTTCCGTTTACACGCACAACCGGCGCCTTGCCATCCATTACTTTACCTCCCCACAAAAATCCCTGAGCAAAGACAGGCCCGGCCGTACGCTTGGGCATGGTACCGTTCACCCCTGAGAAGGGGTCGACCCAGTCAAACTTCCCGTCGTTTCGGATCCAGACGGTGGAATTGTTCACGTCCAGTACCGAGAAACGCGGATGCTGCGGCTGGGCAATCGGACGCGACTGCTTCATAAGCGCCGCTTTATCCTGTGCCCAGACGATTCCGGGCACCAGCAAGAGCAGGCCCAGTCCTACGAGCAGTCGATTTATCTTCGTGCACATTGCTCCTCCCAGATCCTTTCGTTTCATGCAATACAGGTACTTTTTTCTGCTTAGAACTCTACGCGCAGTCCAAGCCGCACCTGCCGTGGCCGATCGAAGAGATCTACCCCCTCGTCGGCGATGTAGTGCTGTCGGTTGCGCAGGTTTATCTGCTGATAGTAGTAGACATAATCCGGTCCCTGTCCCCGCACAATTTCCTCGCTCAACTCCGGATTGCTCAAGAAGCCGTCGTCGAAGGGATTACCCGTACGCAGGTACACGTTAATTGGATTGCGCCGGTTGAGCAGGTTCTCGATGTACATATAGGCCGTTGCGGTTGCCCGGCCAAAGGAAAACCCTTTCTCGATGCGCAGATCCGTCCGGAAATACCAGGGTGTCGTGGAGGAGTTCAGCGGTTCCAGCGGTACTCGGTTACGCGGGTCGCTGTCGGTCAGCAGCGCTCCTTCGTCAGCCCCTCGCTGTCCTACTCCACCGGTGCTTCGCGTGAAGCGATGCCCGCTGTTGAAGGAAAACAGCAGGTTCACCGACAGATTCTGCAGCGCCATTGGCTGTTCAGCGCCCGTCCGGTAATCCAGCACAATGGATCCCCGATGGCGCTGCTCAAACTCCAGCGGTTGTAGGAGCGAGGGAGGCGCCGTTCCATTTTCGAGCGCAGAGACCTGCCCGCCAGGCTCCGAGTTGGTGCCCTTAGCGTCGGTCAGCGTATAGTTGAACATGGCCATTACGCCACCCACCCGTCGCGTCCGCAGGCTGATCTCAATACCCCGAGCGATGGAGAAGTCGCCATTTGTAAACAGGTTGTAGGGGTTAGCGGGCGAAGTAGGATCGGTATCGACCCGGATGATTTCAAGCTGTCCTTCCGTCTTCCGATAGAAGGCCGTGATGTCAAAGGCCGAAAAGTCCGTAAACTGATGGCTGAATCCGATTTCGTACTGCGTGGTCTTGATCGGCTCCAGCTCGAAAGCAAACGGACTGGCAAAGAAGAACCGACCGCTGAAAATCAGCGCCATGCGGGAGCGCCGGGTATAGGCAAATCCCATATCCGGCATCTGAGCAAACTTCCCGTACTGCAGGTGGAAGACGGTGCGATCGGTGACCGGGAAGGACAGACCGAGCCGCGGCTGAAGCACCGATTTGGCCGGTGCCGCCTTCAGCCCATTAGGTGCTTCATCGGCTCCCAGTACCGTCGCGTTGTTCGGGTCGTAAGCCGGATTGCTCAGGTCGTCTACCGTCCACAGATCCATATCGAAATAGTCCCACCGCAATCCGGCATTAACAATGATGTCGTTGAACTCGATTTTATCGTTGATATACAGCGAAGCAGTTACTGGATGTTTGGGGCCATCCAAACCGCTATCCACTTTGTTCATGAACTCGTCATAGCCATAGCCACCCCATCCATCCTGACGAATCCGGAAGGCAACTTCCGGTGCCTCCGCCTTGATCTGGTCAATATAGCTGGGATCATTTTGAAGGATGGAGGCCAGGCCGCTTCCACTGAGCACATATTCCCGGACGGTCCAGCGCTGATAATGGCCACCCAGTCGCAGCTCATGATTCTCCTGCTGCGAAACCAACCCCAGCGACACGTTCCAGTAGGACTGCTCACGCCGCTGATAGGCGGTCAGCACACGTCCGGGACGGTGGAAACGGAATGTATGGAACCGGTACAGAGGCGGCTGCTGATACTGCCCCTGCCAGAAGCGCGTGTACAGATCAGCCAGATCTGGCTTATCGCTCAGCGCTTCTCGCACGGCCTCACGGTTGTAGTAATTCACCACGTTCAGGACCGCGCCTCCCTGGCCATCTGCTTTGGGCGGATCGAAGAGCGGATCGTACACCTCAAAGTTGTACTGAAACAGCCCCAGCGTTCCCTCCAGATAGGTGTTACTGCTCAGGAAATAGGTGGCCTGCATGCTGGCCAGCCAGCGCAGGTCATCTCGCCGTGGAATACGTTCCTGGTTGTAGAAGTTGCGAGTCGGAAGCGTATTGATGCGCCGGTTGGCCGTTAGCAGTGCGCCACCAAAGCGAATCCGCAACGGATTGAAGTCGAACAGCAATGTACCGTTCAGCCGGAGCTCCTCCAGCGGCCGCCCGATACCCGGCAACTTGCCGTCTTCCCACCGCAAAGAAGCTACTGCCGTGTCACCTCGAACATCATCAATGGGCGGAATGCACCGCTGCTCCGGATCATTGACGCACAACCCGCCATTTTCTCTGTAGTCCAGGTTGGCGCCGTACCAGAACATGGGGTTGTAGTCATCTGTGGTGCGGTAGTTGAGCGCCACAAAGAAGCGATGCTGATTCCACACCAGCGGCCCACCCAGCGTGAAGGTTAGATCATTATAGCCGTACGAGTAGGTGTTGTTAAAGGCATCAGCCACAAAGTCGCTTTCGTACTGCACCATTCCGCTGAGCTGAGGACCACCCGTCCGAAGCACCTGCTGCACAATCCCGGCATTGGCTCCCCCTAGCTCGGCACTGTATCCACCGGCAAAGACCTGAATCTCTTCAAGCGCCTCGGGAATAACCGGAATGACGTTATCCGTACCGATCAGACTGCGCGAGCTGATGCCTTCCAGCAGATACTCGGTCTCGTCCGGACGTCCCCCACGGATGTAAACCTCCCCGTTAAGCAGCGTAACACCCGGCTGGATGGCGTAATAGGTGGAAACCGCCCGCGTCGGCAATTTTTCAAACTCTTCACGGTCCAGACGGCGGACGGCATTCGTAGCTGTCGGATTCACCAGGGGCCGGGCCGCCACCACCACTACCTCCTCTCCTTCGATGGCAGCCGGCCGCAGCTCAAAGTCCAGACGCGTGGTAATTCCCGCAATGATCTGGACATTTTCCTGCCGCACCGTAACGTACCCCACGAAGCTGGCGACCACCGTGTAGGTACCCGGTGGAATTTCAAAAATGGTGTATCCCCCATTAACATCCGTCGAGGTACCCAGCGTAGTCCCCTCTAAAAAAACGTTAGCACCAGGCAGGGGCTCACCGGTGCTCGCATCCACAACGCGTCCTGATAGCTTTCCCGTGTTCTGAGCTAACGCTAGTGTCGGGAAAAGCAGGAGCGCCAGTAGACGTATGCTCCACATGCGAATCATACGTTCCTCCGGTATGTTGACTTGTTGCTGCTTAAAAGAAGCGCGTTCAGCGCTATGGAATAGCTCAACCACGCTACACCTTGTCAACCACCTCTTAGCACTTATAAGGTAACCCCTGCCTGCTTTCTTCGCAACCCCTTCTACCCAAACAGCACGTCTGCGCACACAAACCGCTTATTCACCGGGCTGAGCGGTCAGAAAGCTTGCGTGGGCCTTCTCTTGGAAAACGGAAAGGGTGTCGTGACCTTTAGCCGACTGTTGTTGGTTGCCGCAGGCGGTCCTGGAGGTAGGAGAGGACCTGCGTTTCGTGGATGCGCACCTGCTGCATGGTGTCGCGGTCGCGTACGGTCACGGTGCCATCTTCCAGCGTCTGGCTATCGATTGTCACGCAGAAGGGCGTGCCCACTTCGTCCATGCGCCGGTAGCGGCGTCCGATGGCGCCTTTTTCGTCGTAGAACGTGTTCAGAAAAGGCCGCAGGTCGCGTGCCAGGGCCTGCGCCCGCTCGGGCATGCCGTCTTTGCGCACCAGGGGGAGCACCGCCACCTTGATGGGGGCCAGGCGCGGATGCAACCGAAGCACCACACGCGTTTCCCCTTCGACTTCTTCTTCGTCGTATGCCTCACAGAGCAGCATCAGGATCGTGCGGTCCAGTCCGGCCGACGTCTCCACCACGTAGGGGATATAGCGCTCCTGCGTCTGCGGATCGAAGTACTCCATCTTCTTGCCGGAAAACTCCTGATGCCGCCGCAGGTCGTAGTCTGTCCGTGAATGAATCCCCTCGACCTCCTGCCAGCCCATCGGAAACAGGTACTGAATATCAACAGCTGCATCGGCGTAGTGCGCCAGCTTCTCGTGCACGTGGAAGCGCAGGTGATCGGGCCGAATGCCGTTCTCAATGTGCCACTGCAACCGCTTCTCCTTCCAGGCCTCGAACGCTTCCATCTGCGTGCCCGGCTTCACAAAGTACTGCATTTCCATCTGCTCAAACTCACGCATTCGGAAAATGAATTGCCGGGCGACAATTTCATTCCGAAAAGCCTTCCCGATCTGGGCAATACCAAAAGGAATCTGCAGGCGCGACGAATCCTTCACGTTATGAAAGTTGACAAAGATGCCCTGGGCTGTCTCCGGACGCAGGTACACCTTGGTATCCTCGGAGGCTACCGGCCCCACATGCGTCACAAACATCAGGTTGAACTGCCGCACCTCCGTCCAGTCGAAGGCTCCCGAATCCGGTGACGGAATGCGTTCATCCATGATAATTTCATAGAGCGCTCTTGGCATATCTTCGGCATGGAGCGCCTCAACCAGACGCTGGTGCAGCGCTTCAGCCCGTTCCGTCTTACCTTTTGCCCGAAGCTTTTCGATGTAGTCCTCAATCAGTTGATCGGCCCGGTAGCGTCGTTTCGACTGACGGTCATCGATCAGAGGATCATTGAAAGCATCTACATGGCCCGAGGCCTTCCAGACCATCGGATGCATCAGAATCGCGGCATCAAGCCCTACAATGTTTTCATGCTCATAGACCATAGCCTCCCACCAGCGCTGCTGCACATTGCGCTTGAGCTCAACGCCCAGTGGGCCGTAGTCGTACACAGCCGCCAGTCCTCCATAGATTTCTGACGAAGGAAAGATGAATCCCCGACGCTTGCTGAGCGAGACAATCTTTTCGAGCCGATCCTGCATAGACCCAATCTGATGCTAATGGCTGAAAAAAAACGAAAGCGATTAAAGGTAGTCCGGCTATATGCTCAACGCAACGTATTCCCGTTGAATTCCTGTCAAACCCTGTAAAAATACGGAGCCGGCTCTCCTATTGCTCCTGCGGAGCGCAGGTGCCTGTGCCGACGAGCTGTCTCCGGCCTCATGACTGTTTCTATTTGGGCATACAGCCACCGCGCAGGTACCCGCTTCCGATCGGTCCGATCGCACGCGGCGACAGCGGCCACAACACTCCATGGTCCTGGCATTTTGTGCCTGATCGGTGAACGCTGGCCGAACGCAGCATCAAGATGTGCGACGTAACCCTGAATGCGTGGACTACTTCGTCGCTACCCTGAAGCGCTACTGCCCCTGAGAGACCCGCCTGATACGCGCCGCCAACAGGGTACTGCTTCCCTAACCGATCAGCCCACGCTCGGCCAGCGACGTATAGGTAGTGCCGGCAATGATAATATGGTCGTGCACGGGAATGCCCAGCAGGCGTCCGGCTTCGACAAGCTGACGCGTGATCCGAACATCCTCGACACTGGGTTCCGGATTGCCGGAAGGGTGGTTGTGCACACAGATGATGCCGGCTGCGTTGTCGAGGATAGCTCGCTGGAAAACCGCCCGGGGCTCGACGATGCTGGCCGCCAGTCCCCCTTCGCTGATCGTGTAGTCGGCAATAATGTAGTTGGCCGTGTTGAGCAACACGATTTTGAAGACTTCTCGCTTAAGATCACGCAGAAGCGGACCGTAGCAGGCAGCCACATCGGCCGGCGTGCGCACCTGAATGCGTCGACCAGGACGTTGCGCTTCGACACGACGGCCAATCTCGAAGGCAGCCACAAGCTGCACAGCCTTGGCTGGTCCTACCCCGGCCACCCGCGTTAATTCCTTCAGATCACGTTGCGCCAGCGCATAGAGCGAGCCATAGGCCCGAAGCAGCGCCTGTCCGAGTTGTACCGCCGAAATAGATCCCTGCTTCGTGCGCGTACCACTGCCAAAAATCAGTGCAATCAGTTCGGCATCGGAAAGCGCCGAAGGTCCACGGCGCATGAGTTTTTCACGCGGACGATCAGCTTCATCCCACTGGTTGATAGGCACCTGATAGCGCAGGAGTGGCTCGTCCGCAGTATGTGCATTGCGAGACATAGGGCTGCCTGAGTTTCCGAAACGTTCTCTTATAACAGACACCCGCGCCGGCCGTCTGTTACCTTCTTGCCAGGAAAGCCTCGCTCCAAGAGTCGTGACTACAAACCATTTCCCTCCAGCGCTTTATCCATCCCGTCTGGCTCCTTCCCTTCGGGGAAAGGGGCCTTAAAGAGGCACGTGAGGCTACAGTCCTGCGGCCTTTACTGGGCCTGACAGCGTCCTGAAAATCCGAGAATTTGCTCCCCCTTGCAGGGAGAGCTGTCGTGAAGCGACAGAGGGGGTGATAGCTTGAGGGTAGAGGGAGTTCCTTTGAGAGAACAGGACACCGACATGTAGACGATAAAGGTGATCAGCATGGAACCTCGTCCCCTGTCCCCTACCCGAGAGGAGAGGGAATGAAAAAAAGAGCTGCTTCCAGACGACGGAGTAAGGTATCTCCGAAACAGCCGAAGAGACCACCATTGCAAGAATGGCCGGGCCGGACGCTCTTTCAGGGCGCCGGGATTACTCCACAGGTACCAGGCTGTTCAGCAGCTCTTCGTTCGTCTGCGTCTGCTGCATGTGGCGTAGCAGGGCCTGCATGGCCTCGATCGGCGGCCGCGAATTCAGCGCCCGAAACAGCCGGTGGTATTGTTCGATTCGATCTCCGATAAGGAGTTCTTCGTTGCGCGTGCCGCTCTTGCGCAGGTTGATGGCCGGGTAAATGCGTTTGTCGGCCATTTCTCGATCGAGTACGATCTCGGCGTTGCCAGTCCCTTTGAACTCCTCAAAGATCACCTCATCCATCCGGCTGCCTGTCTCAATGAGCGCTGTGGCGATGATGGTCAGCGACCCGCCTCCGCCAATGTTGCGGGCTGCACCGAAGATGCGCCGTGGAATCTGCAACGCCCGAGCGTCCAGTCCGCCTGAGAGCGTACGGCCACTGCTCTCTACATACAGGTTGAACGTGCGCCCCAGCCGTGTGAGCGAGTCGAGCAGCAATACTACGTCGTGCTTCAGCTCGACAAGTCGCTTGGAAAACTCCAGCGCCAACGTCGATACGCGAATGTGATTGTCCTCTTCGCGGTCATTGGACGAAGCAAAAACGATCGCGGGCGTCGAACGGCGAAAGTCAGTCACCTCTTCCGGCCGCTCATCCACCAGCAAGGCCACCAGTTTGACCTCGGGATGGTTCTGGGCTATACCGGCCGCGATCTTTTTGAGCAATACCGTTTTGCCGGTGCGCGGCGGCGCCACGATCAATGCCCGCTGCCCCTTGCCAATCGGCGCAGCCAGGTCCACCACACGCATGGCGTAGTCGGTCGGGCCAGTAACCAGGTTGAACTTTTCGTCCGGATAGACGATCTGCCCGGACTCAAAATCGTCGGTTTCGGCCCAGACTTCAGGCGCCACCCCCATGATCGAATGGATCTCATCTACCTGCATGTCGCCCTTGCGGCCCGGACGCAGCGTCCCTTCGATCAGCACCCCATCACGCAACTTATACCGCCGAATGACAGGCGGCGCCACAAAAGGATCGTTCTTGCCCTTGGGAAGATCGGGGCGAAATTCCCGCACAAAGCCAAACTTTTTGTCCCCGATCAACTCCAGAATCCCGCGAAATGTCTGTTCGCTCATAGATGCTCTATTACCGAATGATTTAGACAAACTTTCAGCGTCTCACCTGTTCGGGTTTGAGCTTTGCCCTACCACTTTTCGAGGCAAAAGGGAACACGCTGCGCAAAAATCGACGGCATTTAGGCTCCCATGCGAGTGTATGCCCCAGATGCAAGGCCTTAGTCTGCTCTTCGCCGGGGAGTCATCACAATGCCACTGAAAGGAGCAAATCCTTTGCATAAAGTCTGCACACCATGCGCGTCAATCTGCTTCACCCTGCGTACAAAGTAAAAATATGCATCTCGGCCCGCAATATGAAGCACACACCTGCAACACCTCTATCGCTACCCGGGGTACCGCCAGAGATCTCAGATCCGTCCCCACCAACTGTGGAAGCTCGTTGGCCGACGGACAGAGAGGGGAACCTGAACCAACCAAACCGGTCCCTGCTGTCAGTGGAACGACAGCTGGACAGGTTGGTTTCCCGAACGCCATCTACAGACCTGGCATCAATGCAGGCAACAGAAGCGCCACATACGACACCACCTCCGTCGCCAGTAGCCTGGCAAGAACGGCTTCACGTAGCGGTCCGAGGTCCTGAAGACGGACCGCCCGTTTTGCTGCTGCATGGCTGGGGAAGCAGTGCCCGACTCATGGAACCGGTTGCCGAGGCGCTGGCCGACCGTTATCGCGTGTTCAACGTGGACCTGCCGGGTCACGGCTACTCGCCTCCTCCTCCCGTGCCCTGGGGGGTGTCTGAGCATGCGGCACTGGTGGCCCAGCTGATCCGCACACGCATCGGCCGGCCCGTCGTACTCATCGGACACTCGAACGGAGGACGCATCGGACTCTATCTGGCAGCCGAGCCGGAAGGAAGAGACCTGCTGCGGGCGCTTGTGCTGATCAGCCCTTCCGGTATGCGTCCCCATCGCCCCTGGCACTACTACGTTCGCGCGACCCTGGCCCGCCTGCTCAAAGCTCCTTTCCAGGTGCTGCCACAACCGCTACGTGAACCGGCCCTCGACTGGCTCCGGCATACGATCGTCTGGAAGGCCCTGGGATCGTCGGACTATCGCCGTCTGGATGGGGTGATGCGCGAAACTTTCGTGCGCATCGTCAACACCTACGTCGAAGATCGACTTGAACGCATTACCATTCCTGTGCTGGTCTTCTGGGGCGAAGGCGATCGCGCCGTCAGCCGCGAACAAATGGATCGGCTTGTTCGTGCCCTGCCCGATGCGGGTCTGGTCGTGCTGAAACAGGCCGGCCACTACGGCTATCTGGACGATCCCGATACGTTCATCGCCGCTACCCGATATTTTCTGGAACACCTGCCGAAGGACTGAGCTACTTGTTGCTTTCAACGAGACCGAGATGAACAGCCAGCGTCATCATGGCCACCCGCATCCTGCAATGAATGGGCCGCCGGCCCTCAGCGACCGCGCCAGTGTCCTGAGCACCCTGGCCCTGACCGAAGAAGCGCTCGCTTGAAAGGCCCTTTCCTCCGCTGCCCAATTATTGCTTGAGCACCACCCGATAGCGCCCGATCAACCGACGCCCCGGCTCGTCCGACAAGCGAATGTAAAGATGAAACGCCTCGTCCCGACCCAGCACCGGGCCCGGTAACCGCAACGCCTGCTGCCACATGCCCGACAACGACACCAATACCCCGTACGCCTCCACCGCCATCGGATCAATCCCCGCCCCCACAAAATACTCCGGCCTCAAATTCTGAAAATGCGCCAGCACCAACGTGTCCCCTACAAAATACACCCCTCTCACATGCGACACCTGCAACGCCATTGCCTGCATCGCCTCCCGCGACAGCGTCGGCGCTATCGCCTCCGTGAGCGGCCGCCACTGAGCATGAAACAACGGCACACGCCCAAGCAACTCGCCCCCTTCCCGATAAACCCGGTAAAAATGCACCTCCGGGCTAAGCTCATAAACCGCGGCCGCCCGTTGCTCCCTCGGCAACACGTCCAGCATCGCCCAGCGGCCGGGCACCACCTTCTCCTGATACAGCGCCGGATACACTCCAAACCGACCCGTCACCCGACCCAAAGACGTGTCCACCACCGAAAACACCCGCGTCCCCTCACAGGCCGGCTCAAACCACGACGCGCACGGCTCCGCATACGCAACCGACCCGACGATTAAATGCGAGGCATCCAGCGTATAAAGCGCACCTCGCCCCGTGGCCCCATACCCCTCCGGCAAATACAGCCATCGGATAAACCGACCATCCCGCCTGAAGAGCGCAAAACGACCCTGTGCCTCATCGATGTAGAGCCGATCGCCATGCACCAGCACGTAAAAGGGCCGACGCAGCGTGCCCGGCTCGTCAAAGCCTGGCCGACCAATGACCTGCAAGGGGCGTCCCAGGCTGTCGTAGACCACCACCCGGTGCAACCGACGATCCGGCACATAGAGCCGAAACGGATTCAAGGTTACCGTCACGGTCAGAAACTCCCCCAGAAACAGTGTGTCCGGCTCCGCGAGCCGAATCGTGTCAACCAGCACCAGCTCGGCCCGGAGCGCGGCGGGCTTTTCCACGCCGCATCCACACAGAAGGGCCCCGATGATCATAACCAACAGCCACCAGCGTCCATGCTCCTCCCGGATGCCCTGCGATGAGAACCTGCCTTTAGGGCCGGAGTCCAGCAGCTCGAAGTACATGTGGCTTCAAGCGGCCTACGAGCCAGTAATTCTCTGTTTCAGAATCTGGATGCGTAAAAAATAATGTTCCTGTACGAGGATCAACTGCCAGCAGTCGAGGTATGTCCGTCACTTCAAACAATACGCGTCCTTTCGGCGTGACGCCCGCCAGACTCCATCGGTCCTTTCGACGTTGAACATCCAACAAGTCCTGATAAAGAATTAGAATTATTTTACGGTTTAACCAGAAAACGCGAGCTAAAAACGAGTGGCTTTCTAAAAATTTCGTAAATGCTTCCAACGAGGCTATTGGCTTTTCAGGAATCGTTCGTCGAAAATGGCGTAAGGGTACTTCAATTTCTTCAATAAACCGACCCTTTAAATCAAAAAAATAAAGACGATTCAACAAAAGAAAAGTGGCTACAATACGATTACCCAGTACATCAGCATCAACTGAATTTGACAATGAATATATCACGCCACCATACTGGGCTGGAGAGATAGGATGAGGAAAAAAGCTTTTGGTAATCTTTCCCTTTTCCGGATTGAAAAAATGAAGCAGTGGTTGAGAACCTCGCTGTGCTTTCCTCATGCCAATTAATAAAACTTCGGGCCCTGGTACATCTCGCAATGCATAGGTGCCTGGGGCGATAACCCGGGTATATCGCTTGATAAATTTTCCACGAGGATCAAATAATGAGAGATGACCGTCAAATTCAGGCACCAGAATCCTACCGGATAAAAGTCGAACCGGAGCCCGAGGATTTCGCAATCTACCCGGTGCTTCCCCGGGACCACCAAAATATAAACGTAGCTTACCTTCTCGTGTGTAAAGACGCACCTGATGCTCTTGAACATCCGCTACCAAAAAGCCTCCCTCTGGATCCAAACTCACCTCAATAATTCCTGTAAATGTTTCTTCTGTCTCCTCAAGTTTAAGCGAGTCAATCCATATGATTACATTCTCGATAGACTGTCCCAGGGATGTTAATGAATAAATCAAACTTATTGTTGAAATCAAAAACATTCTACATATGTTTTTAAACATAATTTTTCGACTTTTATTGAGCAATAGCAATTCCACAATCAAAGCAGCATAGCGGTCCTCCATAACAGGGAATAAGCCAGTTGCAGTAGATCTCTTTTCTTACCCAATCATAGTCCAACCTGGGACATCCTGTAGAGGTCTTTTCTTCAGAAACTGCCGTGTCAATCCACGGCAGCAGGCTCAGGCCCACCGCCACCACCAGAAACCACGTCGCCAAACGTTCCTTCCAGCCTCTCATCGCGCACCTCCTTGTGGCTGGTCTGTGACAAGATACAGGAAGCCCTCTTGTTCATCACGAAGAAAGTCGGCCAACAGCAACCGCACCGATTCAACCCCCCGCACCGTGCGCAACACCTCCGGACCCAGCTCCCCCACCACCCGAAAACCCAGCGCCTGCGCCCCCTCCACCCACAACGTCGCTGTGCGTGCCACCGTCTGACCGCATTCGTCCGGGCTGAAAAACAACAGCACCTCGCCCTGGCGGTCGGTCGGTGCTGCGGCTTCGGCCGGGGTCCAGACGGGTACGAACGCTTCGGACGGG
>JAUZRN010000042.1 GCA_030950375.1 Rhodothermus sp.
CTCGCACCCCTAATTAACACACACACACACACACACACCTTGTCAAGTGGAAGATGGGGGAGGAATGACTGAAAAATCAGGGTGTTATGGGATATATGGCGCATTGGTCGACGGGCGCGCTGGCTGCATAGGTTCGGGGCAGGATGGATGCAGCCAGCGCCTTGGAAACGCTGGGCTGGCAGGGACGCGGGCCCGCGCGCCCCGACATGCACCTGTTAATTACCGGGAGTGGCGCTATCCATTGGGTGGTAGGGCAAGAAAGGCACTTTTTTCCAGGCGCTTATAGTACCTTGCAGTACCTTGCGAAAGAATCCAGTTTGGTCTGGCGGGAACTTTGATACCGGAGGTCGTCAAGGTCCGCCACCTGTTTGATACCAGGCGAAATATCGGTCTCTAAAGCAAGCTGGTATTGTATGGGGTTATCCATGGGAGGCAACACGGGCAAAATAGTCGTGCACCTGCTTCCAGGTAGCAGGTGTGTTGGGCTGATCATATATCAGGCGCCCGGCTTCCATCAGGAGAACACGCTGGACCAGGTCCTTGACTTCTGATAGGTTATGCGTGGCCAGGAGTATGGTAGCGGCATGGGTAGTATTCCAGGTGCGTATGAGGTCGCTAAATTGCTTTCGGCCAGTAGGGTCCAGGTGTTCAAAGGGCTCGTCCAGAACCACCAGGCGGGGGTGCGCCAGGAGGGTTGCAGCCAGCCCGAGCCGTTGCCGGTTTCCGGCCGAAAGGTCGCGCACATACTTGCGCTCCGACAGCAGCATCGGATCCAGAAAGGGTGCCAGGCTTTTCAGCCGTGCCTGATATTGGGCTTTATCCAGCCCGTACGCCTGCCCTACAAGCGTCAGGTATTCGCCCGGTGTTAGAAACGGAATCAGAAAGCCTTCATCGAGATAGGCGGCTGTATGCTGCTTCCAGGCGGTGGTTCGGCGTACGTCCTGGCCGTCGAGTAACACGCAGCCTTCTGTAGGCGCCACCAGATCCAGAATCAGACGCAGCAGCGTTGTTTTGCCAGCGCCGTTATGCCCGATCAACCCGACGAGCTCGCCTGAGCGGATAGTCAACTCCGGGATATCGACGGCCATGATCTTGCCGTAGCGTTTTTTCAGCTGAATAAGTCGGATTTCCATAGCTTCAGGGCTCAGATGGCTCGCAGGTGTGCCAGCAGTTCGTACTTGTGCCGCTTCAGTCGTCGCTCCAGCAGGTCCAGCCAGTACGGATAGAGCAGCAGGCCGGTCCCCCCTGATAGTCCCAGGAGCAGGATGCCGTACCGTCCTACCAGTAGCCCTCCGCCAGCTACGCCCACCAGTGCCAGCACCAGACCGAGCAGGCGCCATGGGCGTCTGTAAAAAGTGCGCTTCGAGGGGGCCAGGGATCGAGAGGTCAGCTCGATGCGCACCGCATGTAGCGGTGCTTCCCACAGCACGAGAGGAAATCCCAGTCCGACCAGGTGCAGGTAGAGAGCTGCCAGTTGCTGTACCTGTATCGTTGTCGGACGAAGTGTCGATAGCAGCGCCAGTAGCCCCCAGAGACTCAGTGCAGCGAGAAAGGCGAGGAGCGTCTGTGCAGCTGTAACCAGCAATGTAGCGCTGCCAAGTATCCGATACGAAAGCGGCCAGGTAAACAGCCCATCAGCAAAGGCGCTCTGCAGCGACAGTATATCTCTGGGAAGAGGCAGTGTAGCTGCAAGTAGAAGGGCAATCCCTATCAGAATATACAGAGGATGCTTCAGTGTCAGTCCAATAAGAAGCTGGGCACCGCCGAGTGCACCCAGAAGTAATGGAAGATAAAACGCCGCAAATCGTGTAAAGCGGTGCCGCCAGAGCAGGCGAATCTGCAACAGGGCCAGCTGCCACGTAGCCGGTAGCCACCGCCGGGGTCTATCGACGACCTTGGTCGGTACCCGACCCAGGAAGGGATGATCCAGGTAGAGCGTACATCGAATAAGTGACAGTCCTATTCCGTACAGCACGACATTCAGTACCAGTAATATCACGAGACGGCCAGACTGTCCGTCAAGGGGAGCGGCCAACGTATATGCAGCCAGCCATGCCAATCCGTCCTGTTGGCTCAGCACACTCAGCCCGGCCAGGATGCTCAGCCATACACATGCGTACACGCCGGGCCAGGTGTAGCGGAGCAGGCGAAGAAGGTTGGTGGTCCACTGGACTCCGGTCGTCAATAGCGTGGCCGCCAGAAGCCATCCCAGTGCCGGTAATGCTGCAAAGCGAGGCGCAATGCTCCCCATCCAGAGGCCCAGCAGGAATAAGCTCAGTATTCCGTTGGTCCCGTGCAGTAGGCTGAGTAGCTGCAGTGCATGGGCCAGACAGGTTCGAGAAGTCGGCCAGAGCAACCACGAGCGAAAGGGGACGTCCGGTCCTTCCTGCCAGAGCGATTGTAGCAGCGGCCAGAACAAAACCAGACTGAGCGTCGATGCATGTATCCAGGGAAGCCGCTCGGTCGGTGAGACCATCCAGAGCATTCGTTCCAGCATCAGGCCGGTGCTCAGTGCTCCAAGGCCGAGCAGTCCACCGACCGCCCAGAGCAGTCTGCGTTCGAACCCTCCCTGTACTTCAGTCTGTCGGCGCCTGAGGTGCACCCACCAGAGCCGAAATAGCAAACAGAGACGGCAGCCTGCCATCTCAGTTACACCCGATTGCAGTGCCAATGCCAATCCCGGTCGCCGGTATGCCAAAGATAAGGGAGACCGCCGTAAATCCTAACCATGCGGCGGTCCCTACCGGCGTGGCCAGAGCGCCTATGGTACCAAAAAGAGCAAGGGTGCCCATGATTGCCCCTATGCCACTGGCTACTGTGCAGGATCCTCCACCGCTGCCCCCATTGCTTTGGCCCTCTTTTTCTGGTCGGGCCCACAGTCCCTGTACCAGGACAGCCTGGAAAAGAAAGAGCAGACCAGTGCTGTATAATGTGGCTAAGACGCGCTTCATACTGGCTTCGAGGTAACGATTCGCACCCGATGGGCCCCGGCCGGCCGTCGGGGGTGCGGGCCGGACGACCGGCCTCGCACCCCTAATTAACACACACACACACACACACACACAGCTTGTCAAGTGGAAGATGGGGGAGGAATGGCTGAAACTTCAGGAGCTTATGGGAAGAAAGGCGCATCGGTTAACGGGCGCGCTGGCTGCATAGGTTCGGGCAGGATGGAGGCAGCCGGCGCCCTGGAAACGCGCCGGGCCGGCGGGGACGCGAGTCTGCCCAACCCGACATGCATCCGTTCATTAACCCATACAGCTTGTCAAGTCCCTGGAGCGGTTCTTTTGATTGCACGATGGGAGCAGAGAAAGGCGCTTTTCCAGGGACCTGGAGAAAAAGTGGATGAACCCCCGGCCGATCGGCAGGAGGCAGGCCGCGGTTCAGACCGGAGAAGCGGCCAGGCCCAGACGCTCGGCTTCGGCCTGCATGCCGGCTATCACATGCGCGATGTGCTCCTCCAGCGGTAGTCCCAGCTCCTCAGCCCCGCGTCGAATGTCTTCGCGGCTGACGCCGGCCGCAAAGGCTTTGTCCTTGAGCTTTTTCTTGACTGACTTGACGGTCAGGCCTTCAAGCCGGGTCGGGCGCACGTACGCCACGGCCGTGATAAAGCCCGCCAGCTCATCCACGGCGAAGAGGGTCCGGGCCAGCAGGGTGCGGCGTGGAGTGCCCGTGTAGTCGGCGTGGCCCAGGATGGCTTCCAGCATTTCTTCCGGATAGCCCAGCTCGCGGAGCACGCGCACGCCCACATACGGATGCTCTTCAGGCGTGGGGTGGCGTTCATAGTCCAGGTCATGCAACAGGCCCGTCATGCGCCAGAGCGTTTCGTCCTCGCCAAAGTGGCGGGCATAATGCGCCATAGCGGCTTCGACTGCATAGCCGTGGCGTCGCAGGTTTTCCGAGGTGGTCCACTCGTGAAAAAGCTTCAGGGCATCTTCGTAGGTGGGCATGGCTGATCTACTGATTTACACATCACAGATGGCAATGGCACGACGGAGAGATTCCAGAGGATTGTCGGCCGTCGGTATAAACTCCTGGGCGACAAACCCGTCGAATCCAGTCTCGGCAATAGCCCGCATAATGGCGGGGTAATAGAGCTCCTGGGAATCGTCGATTTCGTGGCGGCCCGGTACGCCGGCCGTGTGGAAGTGAGCAATGTACGCGATGTTTTGTCGAATGGTTCGAATGATGTCGCCTTCCATGATCTGCATGTGGTAGATGTCATAAAGTAGTTTGAAACGCTCTGATCCCAGGCGTTTGACCAGCCGCACGCCCCACTCGGTGTGGTCGCACATGTAGTCGGGATGGTCGATCTTACTGTTGAGCAGTTCCATGCAGATTGTAACGCCGTATCGTTCGGCGGTGGGCAGGATCTGCTTGAGACCAATTACGCAGTTCTCCAGGCCCTCTTCGTCATCCATGCCATTACGGTTGCCCGAAAAGCAGATCAGGTTGGGCACACCGGCTTCAGCGGCTTCTTCGATGCGCTTTTTGAATTGCGGCACCAGCCAGGTATGGTTTTCGAGGCGGTTGAAGCCTTCCGTGATGCGCGAGGGGCCATTGCCCATCGCGCAGGTAAGCCCGTATCTCCTGACGATGGGCCAGTCGGGCGGGTCCAGCAGCTCAATGGATTGCAGGCCCATTTGGACACCGGCCGCCGCCAGTGCTTCGACGCTCAGATGGGGGTAGCACCACTTGCAGACGGAGTGCTTAATGCGCCCTTTAAACCAGGAGCGACTACGGGTAGGCAGTACCAGGGGAGCACCGATGCTACCCAGGGCTGCCGCTCCGGCCAGCGTGCGCAGCGCCTGTCGGCGGGTCAGGGCCATAAGGGTCAAACCGGTTTAACCGGGCCGGCTATCGTCAAAGAAACGACACGACCGCCTTCTATGCAAGCCGGTCAGAACACTTCGATCAGGCGCAGTTCTCGCAGGTAACGACCGGGGTTGGCTTCAAAATCTTGCAGAATGCGGTTTAATCCGGTCAGTGTTGTGTCGAGCTTCAGGTAGAGGGTTTCATCGTAAATAAGACGGCCGAGCGTGCCCTGGCCGCTGGCGATGTGGGTCAGGATTCGGTCGAGTGAGGCGGTGGCCTGTTCCAGTGAGGTTGTGCTGACCTCCAGGCGGTGCAGCAGCTGGCGGAGCTGGGCGATTGCAGCTTGAATGGAGTCGGCCGTAGGGCCGGCCACGCTGCGCAGTTGTGAGGAAGTGGCCGACAGGTTTTCCAGCGTGCGTTCGATGTGTCGTTGTTCGCGCTGAAGCAGGGTAGCCAGTGCCTGACTACTCTGGCGAAGTGCCAGCAGGGTCTGGCGCAGATCGCTGCCCGGTGTGCTGAGCTGGGTGGCGGCGGCCTCAGCGGCTACATCGAAGCGTTCCAGCAAGGTGTTCAGTCGGTTCAGGACGGCTGGCGCTTCGTCCACAATCGCCTCTAATCCTCCGTCGGGTTGGCCGGGCAGGCGGCTGCCATCCTTCAGTGGGGGATTCTCAGGAGGACCCGGAATGATCTCCATTTCCACATTGCCGAACATAGCCAGGCCGGCAATGCGTGTATAGGAGCCTTCCGGGAGCGGCACGTTGCCACTGATCTGAAAGCGGATGCGGGCCATGCCGCTTTGCGGATCATAGCGTACGTCCGTCACGCGTCCCACAACGACGCCCTTCAGGCGTACCACGCTACCGTCCACCAGCCCGCCGGCGTCGGGTAGTAGCGTCTCATAAGTAGCGGTGTGCTCAAAGAGCGGTAGGTTCAACAGAAAACGGGTTCCCAGAACCAGAATCAGCGCAGCCACTACGACGGCTACGCCTACCTTGATTTCGTTTTGATAGGTCATGGTGACTATGCTCATACGCTACGAGAAATCGGTTGGCCAATCTGGTACTCGCTGGCTTTCACGAAGGACAACAGAATCGGATCGTCGCTTTGATGCAATGCTTCGATGGTGCCCACCCAGTGCATACGACCCTGATAGAGGAAAGCGACACGGTCGGCTACCGCGAGCACCGAGTGCATGTCATGCGTGACCACAATGCCGGTGACGTTAAGCTGGTGGTTCAGGTTACGAATGAGTTCATCAATGGCATTGGCAGTTTCCGGATCAAGGCCGGTTGTGGGCTCGTCGTAGATGATGTAGCGGGGTTGCAGGGCAATGGCACGGGCCAGGGCCACTCGTTTTTTCATACCCCCCGATAGCTCGTCAGGCATCTTGGGGCCTACGTCTGGCAGTTGTACCAGCTCCAGGCATTCCTGTACGCGCCGTCGTATTTCTGCTTCCGAGAGGTTGGTAAACGTACGGAGGGGAAAGGCTACATTCTCAAAGGCATTCATCGAGTCGAACAGCGCACCGCTTTGAAACAGCACGCCAAACTGACGCCGGATGCGGCGCAGCGCTTCGTAGGAGATGGCGTTAATGTCGACGCCATCGACGAGCACGCGGCCCTGATCGGGCTTGAGCAGGCCGATCAGGTGTTTCATCAGGACGCTTTTGCCCGAGCCCGAGCGGCCGATGATGGCCAGGGTTTCGCCATGGCGAATTTCCAGCGACACGTCCACCAGCACGGGCCGGTCGTCGAAGCTCTTGTAGAGATGTTCTACCTGGATCATGGTGCTACAGCAATAGAATGGCCAGTATCAGATCCGCTACCAGGATATACACACAGCTCAGGACAGCTGCCTGGGTGGTGCTCCGTCCGACGCCTTCGGCGCCTCCCTGCGTGAAGTAGCCTTTGTAGCAGGAGATTGAGGTGATCACAAAGCCAAAAACGAACGACTTGATTACGCCGAAAATAGGATCAAATGGTTTAAAGAACTGCCGGGCACCCCGGAGAAACTCCCCCGTTGAGAGAAAGCCGCCCAGTTCGGCTACCAGCGTACCGGAGGCGATGCCGATAAAAGTGGCCACGATGTACAGAACGGGTACCATGATCATGCCGGCCAGCACCCGCGGGACGACCAGATAGCTGACCGAGTTCAACCCCATGGCCTCGAGCGCATCGATCTGCTCGGTCACCCGCATGGTGCCCAGCTCGGCGGCGATGCGTGCGCCCACGCGTCCGGCCAGAATGAAGCCTGTTACCACAGCTGCCAGCTCCAGAATCATGGAGGGGGCTACCACCGCGCCGATCACCGTTTTGGGAATAAACGGTGACACCAACTGATAAGCGGTTTGTACGGTCATCACAGCGCCAGAAAAGGCCGCTGCCATGGCCACGATCGGGATCGAGTCGATGCCGATCCGGACCATCTGGTCAAACAGGTTCTTCCGGTAGGTTTTGAATTCTCTCAGGGCCGAGAACGCGTGAACGAGAAGCAACGTGTACTGGCCCAGTGCCCGAAACGGTTGCAAAAAATGTGTCAATGAGTTTGGCATATAACGCAACTTCGCCCCCCTATAGGCGTGTGCAAGCGAGGTTTCCTTGCGGAAAGCCGCCTGCTATTGGGCAAACGTAACACGAAGAGTAAAGGAGGGGTTTCAGACGAAGCCAAATCTCATGGCACGTTCATCAAGCCGATACGTCTGTCAGGCCTGTGGCTACGAAGCGCCACGCTGGATGGGACGCTGTCCGGATTGTGGGGGATGGAATACGCTGGTAGAAGAGGCGGTGCCACCCCCTGTGAAGGCAAAGGTGGCTCGGCGTATGGCCCAGGTACCGATGGCCGATCCGGTACCCCTTTCGGCTGTGCCGCTGGAGACAGAGGCCCGGTTGGTAATCGGGGTGGCCGAGCTGGATCGGGTGCTTGGCGGCGGTATTGTACCGGGCTCGTTGATCCTGCTGGCAGGCGATCCCGGCATCGGCAAAAGTACGCTGATGACAGAACTGGCCCGTTACCTGGCTGATCGGCGGGTGCTTTACGTTACAGGCGAAGAGTCCGTGCGACAGGTGCGATTGCGGGCGCGACGACTTGGGATAGCGGGCGATAATCTGCTGCTACTGGCCGAGACCAACTTGGAGGCGATTCTGGAGGCGGCGCGCCGCGTAGCGCCTGATGTGCTTGTGGTCGATTCCATTCAAACCGTTTATCGACCTGAGCTGGAGAGTGCACCGGGTTCGGTCAGTCAGGTGCGCGAAAGTGCCGCGCTGCTGATGCATTACGCAAAGACCACCCATGTTCCGGTCTTTCTGGTAGGGCACGTCACCAAGGAGGGCGCGATTGCGGGACCGCGTGTGCTGGAGCATATGGTCGACACAGTGCTCTACTTTGAAGGGGATCGCCACCACGCCTATCGGGTGCTCCGGGCTGTCAAGAACCGCTTTGGTGCTACCCACGAAATCGGCGTGTTCGAAATGCACGAAACAGGCCTGCAACCGGTCGATAATCCCAGCGCGCTGTTTCTGTCAGAGCGGCGCTATGGGACCAGCGGCTCAACAGTGGTCTGCACACTTGAGGGGACCCGGCCGGTGCTTGTTGAAATCCAGGCACTGGTGACCCCGACCGCCTATGGTACTCCCCAGCGTAACACCACCGGGTTCGACTACCGACGGCTGCAGATGCTACTGGCCGTACTTGAGAAGCGAGAAGGGATGCGTCTGGCTACCCATGATGTGTTCGTGAACGTGGTTGGAGGCTTACGCCTGGAGGAGCCGGCTGCCGACCTGGGGGTGCTGGTGGCCGTGGCCTCGTCATTTCGGGACATTCCGGCCGATACCAGTACGGTGCTGATCGGTGAGGTAGGACTGGGAGGAGAAATCCGGGGCGTGCGTCAGCTGGACGTCCGCCTGCGTGAAGCCGCCCGTCTGGGGTTTCGGCAGGCGCTCGTGCCCGTCCATCACCTGAAGGGACTGCGGCGTCCTGACGGCCTGGAAGTGGTGGGCGTGCGCTCGTTGCACGAAGCGCTGGATCTGGTGCTTTAGAACCAGCGGCGAGCACGGCGCGCCGTGATGATGCCAGTGTTCATGCCGACCCAGTGCATGCTGCCGTTGTAGCGGCCGTGCTCCATCTTGAGACACCGGTCCATCACCACCTGCAGCCCACCGGCCTCGGCGATCTGTGCCGCTTCAAGACTCACGATGCGTAGCTGTAGCCAGAGCGTTTTAGCTCCGATTTTCACAGCCTGTCGAGCATACTCGGGACATTCATGGGCCGGCCGAAACACGTCCACCACGTCAACCGGCTCCGGAATGCTTAGCAGGTCCGGATAGGCACGCTCGCCAAGAATTTCACGGGCGCGTGGATGAACCGGAATGATTCGATAGCCGGCGTATTGCAAATACGTAGCCACAAAGTGACTGGCCTTCTGGCGGTCCGTCGACAGCCCTACAATGGCAATCGTGCGAGACGCGGCCAGCACTTTTCGAATAACGGCCGGATTCTGGTACTTTTCCCGAAGTTCAGGGGGCAGTATGGAATTCAGGGTCAGATCGCATGCAGGGCCTGATCCAGGTCCCATAGTAGATCCTCCAGGGTTTCCAATCCAATCGACAGACGAATCATCTCCGGCTTAATGCCTGCCTCTTTCAGCTCTTCGTCTGAAAGCTGTTGATGCGTGGTGGTGGCTGGATGAATGACCAGGCTGCGTACGTCTCCTACGTTGGCCAGGTGTGAAAAGAGCTGGAGGGATTCGATAAACTTCTTGCCGGCTGCTCGTGGTCCTTCGCTGCCGTATTTGAGCCCGAACGTGAAAACAGCCCCGGGGCCCAGCGGCGTGTATTTTTGCGCCAGTTCGTAATAGGGGCTGTCGGGTAGGCCGGCATAGGCCACCCAGGCTACTTTGGGGTGGTCGTGCAGGAATTCGGCCACGGCGCGGGCGTTCGCCACATGCCGTTCCATCCGCACCGAGAGAGTTTCCAATCCCTGGATAAGCAGGAAGGCATTAAAGGGCGACAGGCAGGCGCCCACATCGCGCAACGTCTCGGCCCGAAGTTTCATCAGAAAGCCATGGTGGCCAAACGTATCGTAGAAGCGCAGGCCATGGTAAGAAGGTGATGGATCTGCGATCGTGGGAAAGTGGCTGTAGTCGAACGTGCCGGCCTCGACGACAACACCGCCGATTGCGTTGCCGTGCCCGCCGATGAACTTGGTGGCCGAATGCACGACAATATCGGCCCCCCAGTCGATGGGCCGGCACAAATACGGCGTGGCGAACGTGTTGTCCACAATGAGCGGGATGCGGTGGGCATGGGCCAGCTGGGCCAGCCGTTCGATGTCGAGGATGCTGCCCTGAGGATTACCAATGGTCTCGCCGTAGAGGGCCCGTGTGCGGGGCGTGATGGCTGCCTCCCAGGCGTCGAAATCCATCGGATCGACGAAGTGGACCGTTACCCCCAGCTTTTTAACGGTATGGGTCAGCTGCGTCTTGGTACCGCCGTACAGATGCTTCGAGGCAACGATTTCATCACCGGGCTCAAGAAGCGTCATCAAGGTCAGAAACTGGGCCGCCATGCCGCTGGCCATGGCCACGGCGCCGGTGCCGTTTTCGAGAGAAGCCATTCGTTCCTCGAAGACAGCCGTGGTGGGATTGTTAATGCGCGTGTAAATATTGCCGTATTGCTTTAGCTCAAAAAGCTGGGCGGCGTAATCGACATCATCGAAAACGTACGATGTGGTCTGATAGATGGGGACAGCACGAGCTCCTGTCTCGGCATCGGGAATGTGGCCTGCATGCAGCATGCGCGTCTCAAAACCAAAGGTGCGGCCTGCCTGGCTATGATCGTGAGACTTCACAGCGGTTGTGGAACGTTCGGCCATCGCCTCAGGGGTCGTTTGCTTAAGGCGTAGCACTAACGGGCAGGATGGACACGTGTTTCGAGAACCCGAAATGGGCCGGATAATAAAACCTCTGGATGCTTCGTTAAAAAGGTGACTGCAGCGGCAGTCTTCCGGAAGCCAGAGTCTGGATGCATCCTCCCGACGATCAACTGGTTGCGGCCTACCTGGAGCGGGGCGACACGCAGGCGTTCCGCCAGCTGGTTGAGCGCCATCAGGAGCGGATTTATGGCTATCTGCTCGGGATGGTGCGCGACCCGGAGGTAGCCAACGATCTGTTCCAGGAAACCTTTCTGCGTGTGCTGGCAGCGCTCCGGCACGAACGGGCCTCCTACACACGGCAGGGGCGCTGGCTGGCGTGGGTATTGCGTATTGCCCGCAATGCAGCGCTTGATTACCTGCGCAGCCGGCGACGCTGGCAGGACGTCGTAACGCCGGATGAGGAATCGGAGGGGACCACGTTCTGGGAGCGGTTGCCAGACGAGACCCCAGGCGCTGACGAAATGCTTGAGCAGGCCGAGCTGCAGCTCCAGCTGGCAGCCTGTATCGAGCGGCTGCCGCCCGAGCAGCGCGAAGTGTTGTTGCTGCGCCAGGAGGCCGAGCTGACCTTCCGGGAGATTGCCGAACTCACAGGCGTCTCGATCAACACGGCCCTGGGACGCATGCGCTACGCGCTGTTGAATCTGCGCAAAATGATGCTTTCGGCTCAAAAACAACCGGCTTCAGAATGAGCAAACGGCTACGACGGCGAGAGGCATCGGACTCCATGGAAGATAAGCGGCTATATCTGATCCGTTTGCTTTACGGTGAGGTGTTGCCTGATGGCATGGCTCCCGAAGCGGATCCGGAGCTGGCAGCCGAATGGCAGGCGGTGCAAGAGGTGAAGGCGTGGCTGGATGCACAACCGCGCCATCGGCCCGATCCGACAGTGATCGACTGGATCGTGGCAGCTGCTGCGCGTCCGGGCACAGCCGATCGGCACGCGCGGCGGCTAACGTGGCATCGGTGGCGCTGGGGGCTGGCTGTCGGGGCGCTGACCCTGCTGCTGATGCTGGGGAGCCTCTGGCATCGATTCAGGACTGACAGGCCCCTGGTGCGTATCGGCATGGTGGTGGCCGAGCAGGTGCCCACCACACCAGAGCCGGTCGAAATTACCGGCTGGCTGCCGGTGATCGCCCGGTCCACACCCGCGTCCCTGGAGTCGACGCCGGCACCAGCGCTGGTGCTTCGATGGGACGACCGGGCAGCCGTGCAGCAGGTCTATCGGCAGCTGCAACTGCTGAAAGCTCGAAGCACGCCAGAGCGTTGGGAACCTGCGCTGCCTCTGGAAGCGTGGCCGACAGGCAGCGGCCATCCAGGACTGATTCCAGCTTCCCAACGCCATAACTGAAACCCGCAACCGGTGGAGGTGGCCATGAACCGTCATGGATCGTTCTGGTGGCGTCTGAGCATCGGGTTGCTGCTGGGGCTGAGTACAGGCAGCGTGCAGGCGCAGCGCACGCTGGAAATCCGGAATGGACAGATCTGGTTGGACGGGCAACGCGTTACGCTAAAGTATCAGGCCGGTCAGCTTGACCTGTCATCCGGGCTTACACTGCACCTTCAGTTTTACGGCGACGAAAGCCCCATTTTTTCCCTGAACGGACGATTCTTCCAGGTTCGAGGTAACCGCATCGTGCCAATCAAGCCGACCGAACTCTTTGCGCAGGAAATTTTTGTTCCGGCTGCGTCTTCCCTGGCAGATACGAGCGACCGCATGGAGGCGGTCATGGCCGAGCTGATCGAACAGGCACGGGCGCTGCAGGAGGAAGCAGCGCGCGTCTATCGGAGTGTCGAGCACTGGCAGCAGGTCCGTACGGCTGAGCTGGAACAGCGGTTGGCAGCCATTCAGCAGCGTGCTGCCGCGCTTTCAAAACAGGTGCGTCTGTTGCCCCGACTGGAGTGGGAAACCTATCTGATGCACATGCGGCGGCAGGATGCCGAGCTGGCCCGGCGGCTTGTGGAAGAATGGAACTGGGAGCAGGAGTTGCAGCGTCAGGCGCTTCGAATTCGTCAGATGTCCGAGGGACCGGCGCGTGAAGCGGCCATTGCCGAGCTGCGCCGGCAACTGGAAGAGGTCTTCGAGCGCAAACAGCAGAACCGCCAGCGCGAAATCGCACAGCTCGAACAGCAACTGCGTCTGTTGCGAAAGCGTCTGGATGAACGTAGACGCTACCGCCAGCAAATCATCGAACAACGCCTGCGCGAGCTGCTGGGCAGGCAACGGTGAGAGAAGCAGGGAGGCGGTTCTTGAGGAGGATGCCCAAGATGTTGACATAAGATTCTCAAAGTTTTACCCTTTACTCATTCACTTCAATAAACCATAACTCGGTCAGATCAATGAAGAGGTAGCGGGTGGGTGTGATCAGATGTTTACCCCCCCGCGTGACCGATACTGAAGAAGGCAGGTCGGTCGCTACTACGGATTCTCTGGCGATTGCCCGGGCTATCACAGAAAATACGCCAATTCTACTGAGTGAAAATGAACAACAGGTGTTAACGAAGCTCATGGCAGACACGCTGCTGCAGCGATGGATTCGAGATACCTACTTGTCAATACAACTTCACATGGTCCGGGCATTGCGCAATGATTCGATCCGGCAGCAATGGCTTAAGAAGGCGGCACAATGGAGGGGGGCACTTCGACAACGGTCTCAGGAGCAATGGTCGATCGCTGAGTATCAGGCTATTCGAGGCCTTGTGGGAGGTCCTTCATGGGAACAGATGCAACAGGTATTTCGCCGCTTCCGAAAGCGGCATGCCGCATTGTGGCGGTTGCCCGATCAGGCACGAAGCAGGGTGCTTGCCGAGTATATGAGACGGGTGACCATGGGAATTCGGTCAGGGTTTTCCAGGCCATTAGGGCATGCTCTGCAAAAAGGTGGGACGCGTCAGGGAACGCACCCCGAGGGTTCTGAAAGACCGGGCAAAAACAAAAGCATAGCCAGGAGTCACTTCAGCCCTTGCCTCGTTTTATCGCCTCACCACCCTGTCATCCTGCTGAACGAAATGATGCTTGGAATGACTGTGAAGAGCAATACCTTATTACGCTTCCTCCTATAGTGATTCAGCATGTATGGACGCTTATTTCGCAGTGTGCATTTACCGGTACGATTGGCTGTGTGTTGCTTTCTCTTGGGCAACTGATTGTATTTGGCGGTGCAGGGATATATAGTTATGCACAATGCATACAGAATGTCAAAGACAGATATGGAGACTTTGGATGTGAATTTGAGTATTACTATGATGAACGGGGAGGCTGGTGGTATGAACCGCTATATCCAAGAAGAGATCCGCCCCCGGGATGGCCTGGAAGAGGGTCGGGAGGTGGAAGCTCCTGTGTTCCGGTATTTGTGAACGGGGAACTAATGGGCCATTGTTGTGCCAGTACCATGCTGAAAGTAATGGAATGTGTCAAACGATATGGTGATCTGAATTAAGCTATGATTTCTTTCAAAACATATAAGATTTTTAATGTTTTGTTTCATGTGATATATAGCAATTTTTAATTTTGTTTTCGACTATACTTATCGTCAATTTGAATGGTTTTATAGTATGATAATCGCTTATGAAATTCTCAAAATGAATAAATCTTTTTATCATAGTAGTAGAGTCAAAGTTGGATTCTTTATTGCGTTGGGAGTTGTTTTGGTTACATACGTAGTTGGGTATGCATTATCTAGCTCATACTTCACCTCTTTTCCCTGGTATTATCGGTTATTCTGGTTTGTGGGGACGTTCACGTTGCTGTTGCTGCCTGTTAAATCCGATGCAACGGCAAAAGAAACAGAAACGCCCGTTGAAAGAGGGA
>JAUZRN010000043.1 GCA_030950375.1 Rhodothermus sp.
GAGATGGTGATGCCTGGGGACAATGCGCGTTTTCGGGTGAAGTTGATTTATCCGGTGGCGATGGAGGAGGGTTTGCGTTTTGCGATTCGTGAGGGTGGTCGGACGGTGGGCGCCGGCGTCGTCACCAAAATCCTCGATTGACGTAATCTATCTTTCGATAAAGACGTCCGGGATCCTGAGGGCCGGGGGGCGTAAAATGGCCTGAGGGTTCCGGAGCACACGGGCGTAGCTCAATTGGCAGAGCAGCGGTCTCCAAAACCGCAGGTTGCAGGTTCGAGTCCTGCCGCCCGTGCCACGATATAAAGGGAAGGGCGAACGCGGGTTCGCCCTTCCTCTTTGTCGTAGCCAGTACCGTCACATAGCCTGGATCGGTCATGTTTGCAAAAGTACGGGCATACCTGCAGGAAGTCCTGCGAGAAATGCAGAAAGTGAGCTGGCCCTCGCGTCAGGAGCTGATCAACAATACCATTTTGACGCTGGTAGCCTCTGGCGTCCTGGCCCTGTTCATTTTTCTGGCCGATCGGGTGATTGCCACGGTGCTGGAGTTCATCTATTCGCTGTAGGCAGCACGCAAGAAGCTGGATCAGGACCATGGCCGAAGAGAAGAAGCAAGAAAGGGTGCGGAAGTGGTATGTGCTACGCACCTTTTCCGGACACGAAAAAAAGGTCAAGCAATACCTGGAACGGGAAATTGAACGGCTGGGTCTACAGGACCGTGTCGGGGAGGTGCTGATTCCTACGGAAACTGTTTTTGAGCTGCGAGGCGGTAAGAAGCGGACCCGTGAACGTACGTTCTTCCCGGGTTATGTCCTGATTGAGGCCACCCTTGATCGCGAGTTGCAGCATTTGATCTCCAACATGCCCTCGGTGGTGGGTTTTCTGGGCAGTGGGGATCAGCCTACGCCGCTGCGTCCAGAAGAGGTCCGGCGTATTCTGGGAAAGGTGGACGAAGCCCGGGAGCTGGGCGAGCAACCGGAAATTCCGTTCAAGCCTGGCGATATCGTGCGCATCATTGAGGGGCCCTTCAACAACTTTAGTGGCGTGGTAGAGGAGGTCTATCCCGACAAGCTGAAGCTCAAGGTGATGGTTTCCATTTTTGGGCGGAAGACGCCGCTGGAAGTCGATTATCTGCAGGTAGAAAGGGAGTCGTAGGCTTTCTGTGAAAAACGACAGGGAGGATGCGGAGCGGAAACCTTCCCGGTATGGAGGCATAGGAGAGGCGCTCTGTAAACTTGAGATGCCTGAATCCGCGGGAGCCTGAGAACGTACCAGGCGATTGGACCGCCCAGAGGAGGTGCTATGGCAAAGAAGGTCGAAAAGATCATCAAGCTTCAGATCAAAGGAGGGCAGGCGACGCCTGCTCCGCCGATTGGTCCGGCTCTCGGCCAGGCCGGCGTCAACATTATGGAGTTTTGCAAGCAGTTCAATGCGGCCACTCAGGACCGCATGGGCGTGCTGCTGCCGGTCGTCATCACGGTTTACGCAGACAAATCGTTCACTTTTGTTGTCAAGAGTCCGCCGGCGGCCGAGCTGCTTAAGAAGGCAGCAGGTATCGAGAAAGGAGCGGGTGATCCACTCCGGCAGAAGGTGGGTAAGGTGACGTGGCAGGATTGTCTGGAGATTGCCAAGCAAAAGATGGCCGACCTGAACGCATACGATCTGGAAAAGGCAGCCTCGATGATTGCCGGTACAGCGCGTTCGATGGGCATTGTCGTCGAGGGTAAGCCCGAACATCTCTGAATGTTGGTGCGGGAGTCTGCCCTGCGCAGGCGATTGAACCGCTTAACCGAATAGAGCCATGCCCAAACGAGGAAAACGGTATCGGAAAGCGCTGGAGATTATTCAGCAGGCCGGGAAGGGGCCCTTTACCCTGGCGGAGGCGGCCGATCTGGTCAAGAAAACGGCCCTGGCCAGGTTTGATGAATCGGTCGATATCGACGTGCGCCTTGGGGTGGATCCCCGGCATGCTGATCAGATGGTACGAGGGACGGTAGCCCTGCCCCATGGCACGGGCAAAAAAGTGCGGGTGCTGGTCCTGGCCGATGAGGGGCGTTGGAAAGAGGCCCTGGAGGCGGGCGCGGACTATGCCGGGTTGGAAGAGTATATTGAAAAGATTCAAAACGGCTGGCTGGAGTTTGATGTTGTGATTGCCACCCCGCAGGTGATGAGCAAAGTGGGACGGTTGGGGCGTATCCTGGGTCCCCGTGGGCTTATGCCCAATCCCAAGAGCGGCACCGTGACGCAAAACGTGGCGGAGGCAGTTCGTGAGGTGAAGGCCGGCCGTATTGACTTTCGGGTGGACAAAGCGGGTAACCTGCACACCTCGATCGGGAAGGCTTCCTTTACGAGCGAGCAGATCCGAGAAAACGCCGAAGCCTTCCTGCGCGAGGTGTTGCGGTTGCGTCCGCCGTCGGTAAAAGGCGCCTATGTGCGCTCCATTACGCTTTCGACCACAATGGGGCCGCCGGTGCCGGTAAGCTTGAGCGTGTTGCACACGCTTCGCTGAGCCCGTACCCCGATGCCCAACAGGAGGAAGTGAGCCATGCCTTTGACAAGAGCCCAGAAAGCGGCCATCCTGAAAGAGATCAGCGCCAGACTGGAAACGGCGCCGGTTATTTATCTGACTGATTATATGGGGCTGAATGTTGCCCAGATCACCAAGCTCCGGCGTCAATTTCGAGAGGCCGGGGTCGAATTCAAGGTGGTCAAGAACACGTTGCTCCGCATTGCTATGGAGCAGCGTGGAGGGTACGATGAACTGTTACCGGTACTGAACGGCCCCACGGCGGTGGCGATCAGCGATGAGCCCGCTGCGCCGGCCCGGGTGATCAAAAAATTCATCGAGGAGGAGGGCGTCGCGTTGCCCCGCTTGAAAGCAGCTTATATTGATGGGGCCGTTTACGGCGCCGATGCCCTTGATACGCTGGCCGCGCTGAAGTCGAAGGACGAACTGATTGCCGACATTGTCGGGCTGCTCCTGGCGCCGGCTCAGCAGGTGGTGGGTGCGCTGCAGGGGCCTGGGCAGACACTGGCCGCCTGCGTGCAGACCATCGCCGAGAAAGAGACCGCCTGACCTTTGGAAATAACCTGTATCTGGATCGCAATATCATATTCCTTAATGCGCAGCGCAGCCCTTAAGGGCAGAGACCGCTGCGGGAAAACAAGGAGGAAGAACCATGGCAGACCTGAAAGCACTCGCTGAACAGCTGGTTAACCTGACGATCAAGGAGGCGAACGAACTCGCCAAGATTCTGGAGGAGGAGTATGGCATCAAGCCTGCGGCCGCGGCCGTGGCGGTTGCCGCTGGCCCGGCTGGTGGTGACGGCGCCGCTCAGGCGGAGGAAAAGACGGAGTTTGACGTGGTCCTTAAAGCGGTCGGTGGCAACAAGATTGCCGTCATCAAAGAGGTGCGCGCCATCACCGGGCTTGGCCTCAAGGAAGCCAAAGAGCTGGTTGACAGCGCCCCCAAGCCGATCAAGGAAGGGGTCAGCAAGGAGGAGGCCGAACAGATCAAGGCCAAGCTGGAAGAAGCCGGCGCCGAGGTGGAAATCAAGTAAATCTCCGGGAACTTACGCTTTTTACCAGCATTCTTGCCTCGAACGCCATAGCTTGCAAGGTAAGCCGACCCCTCTTCTGAGGGCGTCGGCTTTCCCTGCTTGTAGCCTGCACGCCGAGCATGATGTTTCAAAAAGTCTGCTATTTCACGGAGAAACAAGCTCCGTGCCATAGCGTTACTGCGGCGTTATCCACCTCCAAATCTGCAGGCACAAGCTGTTCGATTTACTGGGTTTGCGCAACGCGTCACTTAACCATCGAAGTTGCACCCGCCTATGTCTGAGTTCAACGGCCAGCCGGGCATGAACGAACGGATTTCGTTTGCCCGCACGAAGAGGGTCCTGGACTATCCCGACCTCCTGGAAATTCAGCTGAAGTCCTTCAAGGAGTTTGTGCAGGATGATGTGCCGCCTGAGGAGCGTGAAGATAAAGGGCTTCAGGCGGTCTTTAAAGAACACTTTCCCATTACCGACAGCCGGGAGCGGTACATCCTGGAATTCCTCTATTACACGCTGGACACGCCCAAGCATACCGTCGAGGAATGTCTGGCCCAGGGACTGACCTATTCGGTTCCGCTCAAGGCCAAGCTCCGGCTATCCATCCTGGAAGATGAGGACGAGGAGGAGGCTGGCGAAGCCATTGAGCAGGAGGTGTACCTGGGGAACCTGCCCTATATGACAGAGCGCGGCACCTTTATTATCAACGGGGCTGAGCGCGTCATCGTCTCGCAGCTGCATCGGAGCCCGGGGGTTTTCTTTGGCCAGAGCGTCCATCCCAACGGCACCGAACTCTACTCGGCCCGTGTGATTCCGCTGCGCGGCTCGTGGATCGAATTCTCTACAGACGTGGCCAACGTCATGTGGGCCTATATTGACCGGCGTAAAAAGTTGCCGGTTACCACGCTGCTGCGCGCGCTGGGGTACTCCTCAGACGAGGAGATTATCCAGCTCTTCGAACTGGGCGAGGAGGTGGATATTTCGACCAAACGGGCGTTCAAGAAACACCTGGGGCGGAAGCTGGCCTCCTCCATTACGCTGGAGCGTATTATCGAACTCGTCGACGAGGATACCGGGGAGATCCTGGAAGAGAAGCGTGAGCGGGAGGTGCTCCTGCCGGCCGAGCATGAGCTGCAGGAGGAAGATTACGAAAAGCTCAAAGAGGCCGGAATCACAAAGCTCTATCTGCTGAAAGAGGAAGAGGACGAAGAGGAAGCGCTGGACAAGAGCTCGCTACTGAACACGCTCCGGAAGGATCCGACCCATTCCGAAGCCGAAGCCCTGGAATATCTGTACTTCCAGCTGCGAGGCACAGAAGCCCCGGATCTCGAAACCGCTCGATCGCTGCTGGATCGGCTCTTTTTCAACGAAAAGCGCTATGATCTGGGCGCGGTTGGGCGCTACCGCCTGAATAAGCGGCTGCGGCTGGACGTGCCCATGGATGTGCTTACGCTCACGCGTGAGGACATTGTGGCCATCGTGCGTGAGCTGGTACTGCTGCAGAACGGCCGCAGCACGGTGGACGACATTGATCACTTGGGCAACCGCCGGGTGCGTACGGTGGCCGAGCAGCTGGCTGCGCAGTTCTCGGTGGGGCTGGCGCGTATGGCCCGTACCATCAAGGAGCGCATGAACCTGCGTGATGCCGAGAGCTTCACGCCGCAGGACCTGGTCAATGCGCGCACGATCGCCAGCGTCATCAACACCTTCTTTGGAACCAATCAGCTCAGCCAGTTCATGGATCAGACGAATCCACTGGCGGAGCTGACGCACAAGCGGCGCGTGTCGGCGCTGGGACCGGGTGGGTTGACGCGTGAACGGGCCGGCTTCGAAGTGCGCGACGTGCACTATACGCACTATGGTCGCCTCTGCCCCATCGAAACGCCCGAAGGTCCCAACATCGGGCTGATCTGTTCGTTGACCGTGCACGCCCGCGTCAATGAGTTCGGGTTCATTGAAACCCCCTATCGGGTGGTGCGCAACGGAAGGGTGACGAATGAGATTGTCTATCTCTCGGCCGAGGAAGAAGACAACGCCGTGATCGCCCAGGCGAACGCGCCCATCGATGAGGAAGGCCGCTTTCTCAACGAGTATGTCAAATGCCGCTATCGTGGCGACTTTCCGCTGATGCGGCCTGAGCAGATTCAGTACATGGACGTGGCGCCTAACCAGATTGTCTCACCCTCGGCTAGCCTGATTCCCTTCCTGGAACACGACGACGCGAACCGCGCGCTCATGGGATCGAACATGCAGCGGCAGGCCGTGCCGCTACTGCGCTCGGAAGCGCCCATCGTGGGCACGGGGATGGAAGCCCGGATAGCGCGCGATTCGCGTGCGTTGCTGGTCGCCGAAGGCCCGGGCGTGGTCGAATACGTCGATGCCGAACGCATCGTGATCCGTTACGACCAGGATCCGGAAGATGCTGAGGTCAGCTTCGAAGACCCCGTCAAGGAATACCGGCTGATCAAGTTCCGGCGTACCAACCAGGATACGTGCATCAACATGCGGCCGATTGTGAAGGTCGGCCAGCGTGTGGAACGGGGCACAGTGCTTTGCGACGGGTTTGCTACGGAAAAAGGTGAGCTGGCGCTCGGCAAAAATATCCTGGTTGCTTTCATGCCCTGGCGGGGTTACAACTTCGAGGATGCTATCGTGATTTCGGAGCGCCTGGTCGCTGAGGATGTCTTTACCTCGATTCATATCGAGGAGTTTGAGTGCCAGGTGCGCGATACAAAGCGGGGCGAGGAAGAGCTCACGCGCGAGATCCCGAACGTTTCCGAGGAGGCTACCAGGGATCTTGACGAGCGGGGGATTATCCGCGTGGGCGCCGAGGTGAAGGCGGGAGATATCCTGGTCGGGAAGGTAACGCCCAAAGGCGAAACCGAGCCAACACCTGAGGAGAAGCTGCTTCGGGCGATCTTCGGAGATAAGGCCGGCGATGTGAAGGATGCCTCGCTGAAGGCGCCGCCAGGCATGAAGGGCGTGGTCATCGACACAAAGCTCTTCAGCCGCCGCAAACTCGATCCGGCTTCCAAGAAACGGGAGCAGCAGCGGCTGGCCGAAATCGACGAGCAGTTGCAGCGGGATCTGGGCGAGCTCGAGCGCCGCTTCTGGGAGAAATTCTTCAAGCTGGTGGAAGGCCAGGTCTCGGCCGGTGTAGAGACTCGTGAGGGCGAGATCATTCTCGCAGAGGGGATGCCCTTCACTCGAGAAGCCTTCGCGAAAGTATCCCCCTTGAAGCTGAACCCGTTGTTGCCCTTTACGCAGGACGAAACCGTTAACCGCAAGGTGCAGAAGCTGCTCCGTAACTACGAGCAGATGTACCGGCGGATTACGGGCGAGGCCAAGCGGCTCAAGCACCAGATTCAGATGGGCGACGAGCTGCCGCCCGGTGTAGTGCAGCTGGCCAAGGTCTATATTGCCCGCAAACGTAAAATCCAGGTGGGCGACAAGATGGCCGGCCGGCACGGTAACAAGGGCGTGGTGGCCAAGATTGTCCCGGTAGAGGATATGCCTTTCCTGGAGGACGGGACGCCCGTAGACATTGTGCTCAACCCGCTGGGCGTGCCCTCCCGTATGAACCTGGGACAGATCTACGAAACGCTGCTGGGCTGGGCCGGTAAGGTGCTGGGCCGGAAGTTTGCTTCGCCGGTCTTCGACGGGGCCTCGCTCGACGAGATCAAGGCGTTGCTGCGTGAGGCCGGCTTGCCGGAAGACGGTCGGGTGCAGCTCTATGACGGCCGCACGGGCGAGCGGCTCGACCAGAAGACCACCGTAGGCTACATCTACATGATGAAGCTGAACCATCTGGTCGAAGACAAAATCCATGCACGTTCGATCGGGCCCTACAGCCTGATTACCCAGCAGCCGCTGGGTGGTAAAGCGCAGTTCGGTGGGCAGCGTCTGGGAGAAATGGAGGTGTGGGCCCTCTACGCCTACGGGGCCGCCCATACGCTCCAGGAAATGCTCACCTACAAGTCGGACGACGTGCAGGGCCGTTCGAAAGCCTACGAGGCTATCGTCAAAGGCGAAAACCTGCCCGAGCCCGGCGTCCCCGAAAGCTTCAACGTGCTGGTACGCGAGCTGCAGGGCCTTGGCCTGGAAGTGCGGCTCGACTGAATGCCGCCCCGCTCGTTCTCCACTGATTCGACACCAACCCTCCGATATACGCCATGCCGCAAGGGAAGACGCTCAAGATCAAGCGCGACTTCACCAGCATCACGCTGAGCCTGGCTTCGCCGGAAAGCATTCTCGAACGCTCCTACGGCGAAGTGCTCAAGCCCGAGACCATTAACTACCGGTCCTTCAAGCCGGAGAAGGATGGGCTGTTCTGCGAAAAGATCTTCGGGCCGGTTAAGGATTACGAGTGCCACTGCGGTAAGTACAAACGAATTCGCTACCGCGGCATCGTCTGCGACCGCTGCGGCGTCGAAGTAACCGAAAAGAAGGTGCGCCGCGAGCGCATGGGCCACATTACGCTGGCCGTCCCGGTCGTTCATATCTGGTACTTCAAAACGGTCCCGAACAAGATCGGTAACCTGCTGGGGCTGAAGTCAAAAGATCTGGAAAAGATCATCTATTACGAAAACTACATCGTTATTCAGCCCGGCTGTGCAGAGAAGCTCGGCATCGAGAAGAATCAGCTGCTCACGGAAGAAGAATATTACGACATTCTCTATCAGATCCGAGAAGACAACCATCGGCTCGACGACGACGATCCGGAGAAGTTCATCGCCAAGATTGGCGGTGAGGCGATCGAGATGATGCTCAAGCGCTTGGACCTGGATGCACTCTCCAAGGAGTTGCGCTTCCAGGTCAAGACCGAAACGAGTCAGCAGCGCAAGGAAGAGGCGCTCAAGCGGTTGCAGGTCGTCGAGGCGTTCCGTGAGGCCAACCGGAAGCTGGAGAACCGCCCCGAGTGGATGGTCATGCGGGTCATTCCGGTGATTCCGCCGGAGCTGCGCCCGCTGGTTCCCCTCGAAGGCGGTCGTTTTGCCACCAGCGACCTGAACGACCTGTACCGGCGCGTCATCATTCGCAACAACCGGCTCAAACGGCTGATCGACATCCGGGCGCCCGAGGTCATCCTGCGCAACGAAAAGCGCATGCTGCAGGAGGCGGTCGACTCGCTCTTTGACAATTCCCGCAAGGCGAACGCCGTACGTAGCGACTCGAACCGTGCCCTGAAGTCGCTCTCCGATATGCTCAAGGGCAAACAGGGACGATTCCGCCAGAACCTGCTCGGAAAGCGTGTCGACTACTCGGGGCGTTCGGTGATTGTGGTCGGACCGGAGCTTGAGCTGCATCAGTGCGGCCTGCCCAAAGAGATGGCCGTCGAGCTCTTCAAGCCCTTTATCATTCGCAAGCTCATCGAACGTGGGATTGTGCGTACGGTCAAAAGCGCCAAGCGCGTAGTAGACCGACGCACCGACGAAGTGTGGGACATCCTGGAGAAGGTGATCCAGGGACGGCCGGTTCTGCTTAACCGAGCCCCCACGTTGCATCGCCTGGGGATCCAGGCCTTTCAGCCCGTGCTGACAGAGGCCAAAGCAATCCAGCTCCATCCTCTGGTCTGTACGGCCTACAACGCCGACTTTGACGGCGACCAGATGGCCGTACATGTGCCGCTTTCGCATGAGGCGTGCCTGGAAAGCATGGTCCTGATGCTTTCCAGCCATAACATCCTCAGCCCGGCCAATGGAGATCCCATCGCCGTGCCCACGCAGGACATGGTGCTGGGGCTCTATTACATGACGAAGGCAAAAAATGGAGCCCGGGGCGAAGGGATGCGGTTCGCCAGCACCGATGAGGTGCGTCAGGCCTACGATCAGGGCGTGGTCGATATGCACGCGCGCATCAAGGTACGCCTCAAGGACGGGCAGCTGATCGACACCACCGTCGGCCGCGTGCTCTTCAACGAGATCGTGCCCGATGAGGTGGGCTTCATCAATGAGGTGCTCACGAAGAAAAATCTGAAAACCATCATCGGCCGGGTGCTCAAAGCTACCGGTTATCCACGGACCGCTCGCTTTCTGGATGATCTCAAGGCGCTGGGCTTTGAGCAGGCCACCAGGGCCGGACTGACGTTTTCGCTCGAAGACATCATTATTCCAGAAGAAAAGCAGCAGCTTATTGAAGAAGCCAACCAGGCGGTGGCCCGGGCGCGTCAGAATTATGAAATGGGCGTGATCACTGACAACGAACGTTACAACCAGGTGATCGACATCTGGACGCGCACGAACAACCGCCTCTCGGAGATCCTCTTCGAAACGCTCAAGAACGACAAAGAGGGCTTCAATGCCATCTTTATGATGGCCGACTCGGGCGCGCGTGGCTCAAAAGAACAGATTCGCCAGCTTGGCGGCATGCGCGGCCTGATGGCAAAGCCGCAGAAGAGCATGGTCGGGTCGGCCGGCGAGATCATTGAGAACCCGATCATCTCGAACTTCAAAGAAGGACTCTCCGTGCTCGAGTACTTCATCTCGACGCACGGTGCCCGTAAGGGGCTGGCCGACACGGCCCTCAAGACGGCCGATGCCGGCTACCTCACGCGCCGCCTGGTGGATGTGGCCCAGGACGTGACCGTCACGATGTATGACTGCGGTACGCTGCGCGGCATCAAGATTGGCGCTCTGAAAGACAATGAGGAGATCGTCGAGCCGCTGGACGATCGCATCCTTGGACGCGTGTCGCTCCACGACGTGTACGACCCGCTCACCGGCGAGCTGATCGTGGCGGCCAATGAGCTGATCGACGAAGAAAAAGCGCAGCGTATTGCCGAGACCTCCATCGAAGAGGTAGAGATTCGTTCGGTACTCACCTGCGAGGCCCCGCGGGGCGTATGTGCTCTCTGCTATGGCCGCAATCTGGCCACCGGTCGGATGGTAGAGGTAGGCGAGGCCGTCGGGGTAGTGGCTGCGCAGTCGATCGGTGAGCCGGGTACGCAGCTCACGTTGCGTACCTTCCACGTAGGGGGTACGGCCGCTCGTATTGAGGCCGAAAGTACGCTCAACGCAAAGTTCGGAGGCCGTGTGGTCTTCGAAAACCTGCGGACCGTTACCTATGAGTCAGACGAGGGACCCAAAGAAGTGGTGCTCTCGCGCCAGGGCATGATCAAAATCATGGATCCAGAGGGAGATGGACGGGAGCTCTGGCGTGCAAACGTTCCCTACGGGGCGGAACTGCTTGTGCAGGAAGGTGACCAGGTAGAGAAAGGCCAGGTGCTGGTTACCTGGGATCCCTACAACAGCGTGATCCTCACCGAGGTGGGCGGTACCGTCCGCTATCAGGATGTGATCGAAGGGGTCACCTATCGTGAAGAGGCAGACGAGCAGACCGGCTACCGCGAAAAGGTGATCATTGAAAGTCGCGACCGTTCGCTCACGCCGGCTATCCTGATTGAATTGCCGGACGGCTCCGTGCGTGAATATGCGCTGCCGGTACGGTCGCGTATCCAGGTGGACGAGGGCGACGTGGTACAGGCCGGTCAGGTACTGGCCAAGTTGCCCCGCCAGACGGTCAAGACGCGCGACATCACTGGAGGGCTGCCGCGCGTGATAGAGTTGTTCGAGGCCCGTACGCCTTCCGACCCGGCCATCGTCTCGGAGATTGAAGGATACGTGGAGTACGGGGCTCGAAAGCGCGGCGCCCAGGAAGTGATTGTTACCAGCCCGGATGGCTCCGAGTCGCGTACCTATCAGATTCCGCTCAGCAAGTATATCCTGGTACATCCGGGCGACTATGTGCAGGCCGGGCAGCAGCTTTCGGACGGTCAGGTTTCGCCCCAGGATATTCTGCGCATTCTGGGACCGCGCCGGGTGCAAGAGTACCTGGTGAACGAAATCCAGGAAGTCTATCGACTGCAGGGCGTGTCGATCAATGACAAGCACATTGAGGTGATCGTGCGCCAGATGATGCAGAAGGTGCGCGTCACCGATCCGGGCGACACGAACCTGCTCGAGGGCGACCTGATCGACCGCTACACGCTGGATGCCCTCAACGACAAGCTCTACGACTGCTTCGTGGTGGTCGATCCGGGCGATTCGGAACTGAAGGTGGGCGATATTATCGACCGTCGCCGCCTGCGTGAGGTGAATTCGGCAATGAAACGGCGCGACCTGCGTCCGGTAGAAGTGCGCGAAGCGCAACCCGCTGTGGCGGAACCCGTGCTGTTGGGCATTACGCAGGCAGCGCTTTCGACCGACTCGTTCATCTCGGCCGCTTCGTTCCAGGAGACCACCAAGGTGCTCTCTGAAGCGGCTATTGCGGCCAAGACTGATCCCCTCTATGGGTTGAAGGAAAATGTGATCGTCGGGCACCTGATTCCTGCCGGCACAGGGCAGCGGCGTTTCCAACACCTGGTTGTGGGCTCGCGCAAGGAGCTGGAAGCCCTGCAGGCTGCGGTCAGCGAAAGCGCGGCAGCCGGCAATGGTGCCGGCGATGGAGCTGCCGAGTCGGTCGGAGCCAGCTAAGCAGCACATTCAGACGAAAAGTGACAGGCCCTGGCGGGCAGGTTGCCCGCCAGGGCTTTTTTTGTAAGGGGGCCTTTGTATCTTTTGACCAATCGTCAACCAACCTGGAGAATGGCCGTGTATCTGCGCGTTACGTATCTGCTTATTGGCTTGCTGCTGGGGCTGGGTATAGGAAGAGCGCCTGTGGTGCAGAGCCAGCCCGCTTTTCCGCTTCCTTTACCGAAGACGGCGGCGCTTGCTTACGATCCTGCCATCCCCCGCCCTGAAGAGGTGATCGGGCATGTTATCGGTACCCGTCATACGGCTCCCCACCAGATTGTGGCTTATTTTCAGGCGGTGGCAGCGGCCAGCGATCGGGTGCTGGTCGAAGAGCACGGCCGCACCTATGAAGGACGGCCGCTGATTCATGCGATCGTCTCAGCGCCAGAGAATCTGCTTCGTCTGGAGGCAATCCGACAGGCCAACCTGCGGCTTTCAGAGGAGCCAGCGTCGATTACTGATGCCGAGCTGGCACATTTGCCGGTGGTTGCCTACCTGGGCTACAGCATCCACGGCAACGAAGCCAGTGGCTCCGAGGCATCGCTGCTTGTGCTGTATTACCTGGCCGCCGCTCAGGGACCGGCTATCGACTCGCTGCTGGCGGAAGCCGTGCTGATTATTGATCCCATGCTCAATCCAGACGGTCGGGATCGCTTTGTGGATTGGGTTAACCGAAATCGGGGTCGGGTACCGGTAGCGGATCCGCAGGACCGTGAGCATGTTGAACCGTGGCCCGGCGGACGCACCAATCACTACTGGTTCGATCTGAATCGCGACTGGCTCACCGGTCAGCATCCTGAATCGCAGGGACGCCTGCGTCTTTTTCACCACTGGCGGCCTCAGCTGCTGACAGATCACCACGAAATGGGCAGCGAAGCCACGTACTTTTTCATGCCGGGCGTGCCGAGTCGGACGCATCCGTTGACGCCCGCACGGAATCAGGAACTGACGGCCGCCATCGCTCGCTATCACGCCGAGGCTCTTGATCAGATCGGCTCGCTCTACTACTCGAAGGAAGGCTACGACGATTTTTATTACGGCAAAGGCTCCACCTATCCCGACGCCAACGGTGCGATCGGTATTCTCTTTGAGCAAGCTTCCTCGCGAGCCCTGCAGCGAGAGACCCGTGATGGGGTGCTCTCCTATGCGTTTACCATCCGTAACCACTTCACCACTTCGCTGTCCACATTGAACGCGCTGCGCGCGCTACGTGTGGAGTTGTTGCGCTATCAGCGCGACTTCTACCGGGAGGCGGAAGATTTCGCCCGTCGGCTTCCGGTCAAAGCCTATCTCATTGCGCTGGAGCCGGGCCGCACGCGGGCACAGCTACTGGCCCAGGTGCTCCGACGCCATCGCATCCGGGTGTACACACTGGCACAGGATGTAACAGTGGACGGGCGAACGTTCCGGGCCGGCGCCGCCTACGTCGTGCCCGTGCAGCAATCCCAGGTTCGGATGCTGCAGGCCCTGATGGAGCGACGCACGACGTTTGAAGACTCGCTCTTTTATGACGTTTCGGCATGGACGCTGCCGCTGGCCTACGACGTGGTCTGGGCCGAATGGCGTCGGGATCCTGCCGCCCTGCTGGGAACGCCTGTGGATTCGGTGCAGCTGGATGGCGGTGCGCTGGTCGGTGGGCGCTCCGACTATGCGTATCTGATGACCTGGGACCGCTATTTCGCACCGGCTGCGCTCTATCAGCTCCAGCAGGCCGGCGTACGGGCACGACTGCTTACCGAGGCGGTTACGCTTCCTGTGGCCGGTATTCGTCGAACGTTTCCTCCCGGTACTGTGTTGATTCCTGTCGTATCACGCGATGGTAAAGGCCCCGACAGCGACTCCCTGCTGGCCCTGCTCCAGAAGCTGGCGCAGACCTACCACGTGCGCTTCTTTGCCGCTGAAACGGGACTGACCGAAGAAGGCCCTGATCTGGGTACGCGTGATTACGGACGGGTCCTGGAACAACCTCGCATCGCGCTGCTGACAGGTGCAGGGACGCGCGCCTACAATGCTGGCGAAGTATGGCATCTCCTCTCCGAACGTATGCACATACCCGTCTCCCTGCTGGATGTGGCAAACGTTGCCTGGGCCGACCTGAGCCGCTACAATCGACTGGTGCTGGCCGGTGGATCGTATGCCTCGCTGCCCGCTGAGAAAGTCAAAAGCTGGGTGCGGCAGGGCGGTGTGCTGATCGCACTGACCAGTGCGGTCGACTGGGCCGTCGAACAGGGACTCGTTGAGCTCAACGCCCGTCCTTTCGACCTGGACTCGTTGCTGCGTCCTTATCCGTATGGACAGCTGCGACGTGCCCGTGGGGCGCAGGTCATTGGCGGAGCCATTCTGGAGGCGCGTTTGGATACCAGTCATCCGCTGACTTTTGGCCTGGGAGCGACGCTGCCGGTCTTCCGCACCGAAGAAACCTTCTACGATCCTTCGGAAGTCCCCGGGGCCAACGTGGCCGTCTATACCGAGCAACCCTTGCTCAGCGGCTATCTTTCGACGGCCCGTCGGCAGCTGGCGTCCGGAGCAGCCGCCGTCGTGGCACAGCGTTATGGACAGGGCCGGGTGATCCTGATTATGGATAACCCGAACTTCCGGGCCTTCTGGATAGGTTCCAGCCGCCTGTTCCTGAATGCGATCTTTCTGGGCGATACGTTCTAAACGCGGGCACAAATTAACGGCTCGGGCTTAAGCGTAGCAGCTGAACGGCTGCTACGCTTTTTTTCTCTGGGTACCAAGCACCAAGGAAGGTCATGCCGAACCGTCTTCAATCTGAAAAAAGCCCCTATCTGCAACAGCACAGAGACGATCCGGTCGACTGGTGGCCCTGGTGTGAAGAAGCCTTTGAAAAGGCAAAAGCCGAGGACAAACCCGTGTTTCTGTCGATCGGCTACGCCGCCTGTCACTGGTGTCATGTGATGGCGCACGAGTCGTTTCAGGACGAGGAGGTGGCCCGCCTGATGAATGAAACGTTCATCAACATCAAGGTAGACCGAGAGGAACGGCCGGATATCGACCAGCTCTACATGACCGTTTGCCAGATGGTGACAGGGCACGGGGGCTGGCCCCTGACTATCATCATGACTCCTGACAAAAAGCCGTTTTTTGCCGCCACCTACATCCCGAAACGCAGTCGCTACGGACGACCAGGACTGCTTGAGATCATTCCGCGGATTAAGGAAGCCTGGCAGCGGCATCGGGACGAGATCATTGCCTCGGCCGACAAGCTGACCAGTACGCTGCAGAAGATCATGTCCTTTGAAGCCCCCAGCCAGATCATTGATGCGGAATGGTTGGAGATTGCCTACCGACGGTTGGACGATCTCTTCGACCCAAAGTACGGGGGCTTCGGGCATGCCCCGAAATTCCCTACGCCGCATACCCTGCTGTTTCTGCTACGTTACTGGCAACGGAGCGGTGAAGCGCACGCCCTGCAGATGGTCGAGCATACACTGACGCAGATGCGGTTGGGAGGCATCTATGATCATATCGGGATGGGATTCCATCGGTATGCGACGGACGAAGCCTGGCGCGTGCCCCATTTCGAGAAGATGCTCTATGATCAGGCACTGCTTACGCTGGCCTATACCGAGGCCTATCAGGCGGCCGGCAAGCCGTTCTATGGTCAGACGGCCCGGGAAATTCTGACCTATGTGTTGCGCGATCTACGGGCGCCGGAAGGGGCCTTCTATAGCTCGGAAGATGCCGATAGTGAGGGGGAGGAAGGCCGGTTTTACGTGTGGACCGTTGCGGAACTGCACGAAGCACTGGACCCGGAGCTGGCCTCGCTGGCTATCGAACTATTTCAAGTACAGCCGGAGGGTAACTACGAAGCAGAGGCAACGGGCGAGCGCACCGGGCGCAACATCCTTTATCTGAGCAAGCCGCCGGAAGCGCTGGCCCGAGAACGGGGATGGCGTCCGGAGGAGCTGACAACGAAGCTGGAGGCGATCCGGCAACGTCTGTTTGCCTATCGGGCCCGTCGCGTGCGTCCCGGCCGGGATGAGAAGATCCTGACCGACTGGAACGGCCTGATGATCGCTGCGCTGGCTCGAGCAGCCCAGGTGTTCGACGAGCCCGCCTACACTGAAGCCGCGCAGACAGCCGCCGACTTCCTGCTGCGCACTATGCGCACTCCGGAAGGACGCCTGTGGCATCGGTATCGGGAAGGTGAAGCCGGTATTCCGGGATTACTGGACGATTATGCCTTTCTGAGCTGGGGGCTTCTGGATCTGTACGAGGCCACGTTTGACGAGACCTATCTGGAGACTGCGCTGGCATTGACCGAGCAGATGCTGCAGCACTTCTGGGATCCACGCGGTGTGTTCTACATGACGCCCGACGACGGCGAACCGTTGATTGTGCGGCCGCGAGAAACGCTGGATAGTGCGCTGCCTTCAGGCAATGCCGTTGCGCTGATGAACCTGGTACGGCTGGGGCATATGACCGGCCGGACGGCTTATGAGGAACACGCCGAAGCCATGATTCGCTTCTTTTCTGGACCGGTCAAGCAGCAGCCCCCTATCTTTACAGGTATGCTTGTCAGTATCGATCTGGCTTTTGGGCCCATCTATGAACTGGTGCTGGCCGGCGACCCGAGCGACTCTGCCCTCAAGGCTATGCTCCGTACGATTCATCAGCGCTATCTGCCGCGTAAGGTACTGATGCTGCGTCGACCCGGGAACGCTGGCGATCGATTGGCACAGCTGGCGCCGTTTGTAGCCACCCAGGTGCCGATCAATGGTCAGGCTACTGCCTACGTGTGCCACGACTACCGATGCGAACAGCCCGTTACGGATCCGGAAGCCCTGGCCCAACAGCTGGATACGTTGCAGGTTAATCTGCCGGCCTGAAAAAGGAAAAGGCTGGCCCACCCTCGTGCGCCAGCCCTTCCCTTCGATGCAATAACTGTCAGGCTTCCACCGGATCGACGTGCACGTAGCGCCGATCGCCGCGACCGCGGGAAAAGCGTACCACGCCGTTAATCTTGGCAAACAGCGTGTCGTCACCGCCGCGACCTACATTCAGACCCGGATGGAACTTGGTCCCACGCTGACGGACCAGGATACTGCCGGCCGTGACAAACTGGCCTCCGAAGACCTTGACACCCAGCATCTTCGGATTGGAGTCCCGGCCGTTCCGGGTCGACCCCATGCCTTTCTTATGTGCCATGGCACCCTCGCTGGTTGGCCATTAAACAAACACTTTACGCACTTGCCTGTTCGGTGGCTTCAGCCATAAGCGGCCGGGCCTCTCCGGGCAAGCTCAGCGCTTCAATCTGCACCTTCGTATAGCGCTGACGATGCCCGCGTTTTACCCGGTAACGCTTGCGCCGTTTCTTTTTAAAAACCAACACCTTGTCCGCTTTTACGTGTTCCAGCACCCGAGTTTTGACCTGGGCACCTTCTACGAGCGGACGACCCAGATACACCTGATCACCATCAACTACCAGCAATACCCGATCAAAAACCAGTTCATCACCTGGTTGTGCCTGCTCATGATAGGGGATGTAGAGGTACCTCCCTTCCTCTACACGAAACTGCTTACCGGCAATGTCGACAATCGCATACATGGCTTCCTCTGCTTTGGGGCGCCGGATTGGATACCGACGCGAGAGTTCACAGATCGTTCAGGAAAAAAGTGATAGCTTTAAAAGCTACGACGCTTCAACGTTCCATGCCAGCTAAAGTTGTCAAACGCTGATGGAGATTGTCCTTCCCAACACAGCGCTGCGCATCGTACCTCGCAAGATCATCTGCGTGGGCAAAAATTATGCGCAGCACGCCGCCGAGATGAATAGCGAGGTACCGGAGGAACCCATTTTGTTTTTAAAACCCCCGACGGCGCTGATTGGTCCGGGCGAAACCGTGTTGCTACCGCCACAGTCCCATGAAGTGCATCATGAGGTAGAGCTGGTCGTGGTGATTGGTCGCGCGGGCAAGCACATCCCCGAAGATGAAGCGCTCGACTATGTGGCAGGTTATGCGCTGGGCCTGGACATGACAGCCCGGGATCTCCAGCAGAAGGCCAAGGCCGCCGGGCATCCCTGGACGGTTGCCAAAGGCTTCGACACGTTCGCTCCACTGGGACCCATTGTACCGGCTACGTCTGTGCCTGATCCGCAGCAGGTGCAGCTTCGGCTCAAGGTCAATGGGACGGTACGCCAGGATGGAACAACGGCCGATATGGTATTTCCGGTAGCGCGCCTGATCGCCTACTGCTCGGGAATCTTTACGCTGCAACCCGGAGATCTGATTTTCACGGGCACGCCAGAAGGGGTGGGACCGGTGTGCGCAGGCGATGTGCTGCGGGCTGAAAGCGATGTGCTGCCCGCCTTCGAGGTTCAGGTACAGCCGGCTTGAGTCAGGCGGCTGTTCGACCGAACAGGCGATGCAGAACGGCAAGGGTCCGATCAATATCCTGCATGGACACATCCCGGTGCGTGGTGGCACGGATCGTCCGAGGGCCGAACGGTACCATCAGGATGCCTTCGGCACGAAGCTGTGCCAGTACGCTTTCGGCGGTGCCCTGTCGGACTTCAAAACGCACGATATTGGTCTGCACACGGTTCAGGTCAATCTCAAAGGCCGATAGCTCGGCGATACCTTCGGCCAGCCGGCGGGCTTTGGCGTGGTCTTCAGCCAGCAAGGGGCGGTGGTGCTCCAGAGCATAGAGGCCCGCAGCAGCCAGTACGCCTACCTGACGCATGCCGCCTCCCAGCAGCTTGCGGAACCGGCGGGCTTCAGCGATCAGGTCGGCCGAAGCAGCCAGTACGGAACCGACCGGGGCACCCAATCCCTTGGAAAGGCAGACGCTTACGGTGTCGAATGGAGCAGCCAGTCGATGCTCGGGCACATTCAGCGCGACGCTGGCATGCCAGAGACGAGCACCGTCCAGATGCAGGACCAGCCCATGACGACGTGCCTCTGCTGCCAGCGCATCAAGCACTGCGGGAGGGAGAACCACCCCGCCAGCCCGGTTGTGCGTGTTCTCCAGGCATACCAGCCGAGAGCGCGGTTCCCAGTCGTTTCCATGACGTACGGCCCGGGCTACTGACGAAGGCGTAAACCATCCGGAGGTGTCATCCAGCGGATGCAGCTGCACGCCAGAGATCAAGGCCGGTGCGCCTGACTCGTAATTGAAGATGTGGCTTTCGCGTCCGAGGAGCACTTCGTCTCCGGGACGCGTCAGCACCTTGATAGCGAGCTGGTTGCCCATGACGCCAGAGGGGACAAAAAGAGCCGCTTCCTTGCCCAGCAGTTCGGCCACCCGCGTTTCCAGGCGTCGCACAGTTGGATCTTCCCCAAAGACATCGTCGCCCACTTCTGCTTCATACATGGCCCGACGCATACCGGGAGAAGGACGGGTAACGGTGTCACTCCGAAGATCGATCAGCATATTTTTTATTTGTAATAAATTCTTAGCGTATAGCCTGACTTCCTCTGTGTCGACGGTAGGCAATGGACGGCAGACAGAAGGCCTGTCTCATAGCTAAAAAATAACAAATAGCAGCGAATGGTTAGGGCCTGTAGGGGAAAAGCGTAGTGTACGGCTGGATCGCTGGGGTTTGCAGGGATGAGGATAACGATCAGAAGGATTGTCCTGACGCTGAGAGGGAAGAAATGCGATGGAAAAAGGCGCTGCTGACGTCTGATAGTTGTGTCGAGAAGGTGGGTAGTGTACGCGGGAGGACCTGCTGAGCCCGGAGTGTACGTAAGACGGCAGTTACGCTGAAAGTAGCAGTACGCCGAACGCTTGTTTCCGCCTGTAGGGAGAGCTGGCGTAGCGTCTGTGGGGATATCTACCTGCCAGGTATACGCAGGAGCGCAGAGTGGTTTCCGTTGCCTTCACGGCGTAGCGCTACCAGCTGACACGTAGTACAGTGATGGCGGTGCAGGAGAGCTCCTCCCCGAAGAGAGCTTCGTTAGGTACCCCCGTCTGGTCTTTGTCGGTTGGACGTGGCAGGGAACATGAGGGTACCTGGGGGCTGTAGCGATTGCCTCCACGCGAAGGCTGAACGGAGAGCTGGGCTCCCCCTTGAAGGGAAAGCTGACCCGGAGAGCCTGAGGGAGTAAGGTTCAGTGGACCCAAAGCCGTTGTTCGAGATGCACTCCGGTCAGGTGAAGCTCTCCTCCCCATAGGAAAAAGGAGACGCAGACGCGACGCTTCGCTTGCCGTCTGACGTAAGGCCTTAAGATTGGCTGACAGACCCAGGGTGCTGCTCTCCCTCCCAGGGGAAACTTTCGCGCAACGACTGAGGGGGGCGTGTCTGACAGAACACCAGCGTATGGCTCGGGAGAATGATAGGCAAGACAAGTCCCCCTGGCGTGGAAGAGACACCCAGAAAAGCCAGGTGACCCTCCGGAAACGACCTTTCGATAGTTTCAGCGCTTGCTTCAGGAAAACAAGCCCACGTGATTGAGGAGGTCAGTACGTTTCCGGACTGCCAGGGGTTAGCTTACAGAATCGAACGAAACGTGGGCGGCAGTACGGAAGGATCGTATGTGGTTGCCTCTGGCATTTCAGGTCCGTCTTCAGGCATGGTGTCCGTGCCACAGTATTTTTGAAAAGCCTGCACCAGATCCGATGCAATTGCACTGGCACTTCGGCCTTCGATATGGCGCCGTTCCAGTACATATACGGGCTCACCATACTTGAACAGCGCAATAAACGGCGATGAAGGGGGAATACCAGCCAGATACCTCCGTGCCTGGGCTGTTGCCTCCAGGTCCTGCCCGGCAAACACGGTCACCCAGCGATCCGGCTTGGCGACCGGCGCCTGCAGGGCCATGGCTACTGCTGGCCGTGCATTGGCTGCCGCACAGCCGCATACTGAATTGATAATTAGCAGGAGCGTTCCTTCTTTTGTCGCCGTGAATGCCGCATCAACGGCCGCGGCATCTCGTAATTCTTCAACGCCCAGCCGCGTGAGCTCTTCACGCATGGGCTGTACCAGTTCCTCTGGATAAGGCATGGGCTTGCCTCCTGTTTGGTTTACGTCAACCTCACTATCGCCTTCGAACGTACGGTGCCGTCAAGAGATCCGGTTTCAGCCATGCGGCATACGTGGCAACTCCTGGGCAATGTCCTGACGCTGCAACTGCCAGGAAGCGGACTCGCCGGCTTTACGGAATCGCTCGCCCAGTAGCTGTAGCTGTTGCTCCAGGTGTTGGAGATGCACCTCTAACTGACGCAATTGCTCCTCCACACTGTGCAACCGGGCACGTGCTTTGCTTGCCAGTTCCCGACGGGTTTCATGCCCGGCTTTCGGGGCCATTAACAGACCGGTTACCACGCCGGCAGCAAACGAACAGATAACCACTGGCCAGGATACACGCATGATTGGATCGGGTTCGATTTTACAGGCAACGCTACCAGTTATACGAGCTGCTGGCCTTCGGTTCCACTGGTTACTGATAGGCTGGCTGGCGCTGGTCGGTTGTCGCACAACGGCTCTTTCACCCGCTTCGACGCTGCCCATGACCGACGTGCGCGAACGCCTGCTGGCCGAGCTGGCCCACTGGCAAGGCACGCCACATCGATGGGGAGGCCTCGACGCACGGGGAATCGACTGTTCAGGCCTGGTCGTCCGTGTCTATCAGAATGCCTTTGGCCTTACCCTGCCCCGCACCACCGAAGCCCAGGTGCAACTGGGACAGCCCATTTCGCAACAGGAATTACAGGCGGGCGACCTTGTATTCTTCCGCCTGGATCGTAAAAATCGTCATGTAGGAATCTATCTGGGAGAAGGGCGCTTTCTGCATGCCGGCAGCTCGACCGGGGTGACCGTCTCACATCTCGACGATCCTTACTGGCAGCGCCATTACTGGACAGCTCGGCGGATCCTGGATCTGGAGGATGCCACTTCCCCACCCACCATGACAATTGGATGGTAGACGGATCTCTCCGCAAGTACAGGCGTTAGTGCCACAACCCACTGCCCCTTCCAGATCGCCGCAGCCGCAAGGCCGTGGCGTTCTCTTTTTCTGTACCAATACAGTGGACCCTAAAAATAGCCACGGTATCTATGCAGGATCCGAAACCCGTTTATTTAACCAGGGAAGCACTCCAGAAACTGAAGGAGGAACTCCACGAGCTCAAAACCAAAGAGCGAGCACGCATTGCCCGGGCGATCGCCGAAGCTCGGGCACATGGGGACCTGTCCGAAAACGCCGAATACGACGCCGCTAAAGAAGCCCAGGGGCGTCTGGAAGCACGTATTGCACAGATTGAACAAACCATCGCCAACGCCCGAATTGTTGACGAAAACAAAATCGACACCAGCAAAGCTTACATCCTGTCGAAAGTACGCGTCAAGAACCTGCAAACAGGTGCTGAACAGGTCTTTACCCTGGTCTCTCCCCAGGAGGTCGATCTGAATGAGGGGAAGATTTCGGTGAACAGTCCCATTGGTAAAGGACTGTTGGGACGTTCCGTGGGCGATGTCGTAGAAATCAAGGTCCCGGCCGGCAAGGTCAAACTGCAAATTCTGGAAATTTCGCGCTGACTGAGTAGTACCGTCCGGCATGTATTATTCCTGCGCCGTAAAACACAGACTACTCGCAAGCGGACTGTAGGGCGGCGGGAGTCTATTGCTTGTAAGTGCCGGGTGCATAGCATACTGTAAGCCTTCGGTATCCGTGCGACCGAAGGCTTGTCTTGTTTTTATGGGCGTGCAGGTATGCACATAGCAAGATGATCAGGTATCAGGTCCGGTGCGAGCCCCTGGCGCCTGCACTTACTGAAACACACTAGCTCAACAGCTAAAGCTTACCTGGCGGCCCGTTTTTTACAGAGGACGAGCGCAGGATCTGCCCTGTCGCATCAAGGTTGCAGACCGTACTCTTTCATTGTGGCTCTGTCCTGAACACTGGGGTTACGACAGAGAGTCACCCCCCAGGCCCTTCGGGCCCGCTTCCCTTCAAGGGGGAGCGAATTTCTCCGGACAGTTGCCCACGATCGCTCGGGATCAATGAGCCGCTATGCCAAAGACGCGAAAGTGGACTGTTCTGTGCAGCCGCCAGCTTCTACGTAGACAGTGAGCAAAAAAACCGGCGACGGCACGCTCCTGACCTCCAATTCCTCTGGCCCATGCGCTGATGCTCTGTTCAGACCCAACCACCTCCTCAGACCCTTTGGATCAGTTCTCTCTTTGAGGGGGCAGCTCTCCGTTCAGCCTTCGCGTGGAGGCAATCGCTACAGCCCCCAGGTACCTTCATGTGCTCTGCCACGCCCAACCGACAAAGATCAGACGGGGGGAGCTAACAAAGCCGCCCTTCGGAGAAGGGCTCGGTCCCGACCCGTTCGTCCTTATCGCAAACGCTGCTACCCGGACCGGAAAGACGCACCGCCTCAGGCCCTTTGGTCAGCTTTTCGGGAGAGCGAAGCATTGATTCCCAGGTCATTATAAGTCTGGAGAGCTGCCAAGTGGCAAGCCGGCGTGTATTTTTGAGGCTTCCCTGCTCTCTGGTGAGAGGGACAGCAGAGGAGCTCCCTGCTTACCCTTGCTAATTGGAGAAGAGTGCGGAATAGGGATGAGGGGTGCCTCTCCGCTGAAAGAGCGTTTTTTGCTGTACACGCTTGTCCGGTCCCATACGCATGGGGCAGAGCACGCCTGCCCAGAGCTATCGGAAAGAGGCTTGCCGAATCGCTTTAAGCCACCAGGCGAACGGTTGTGCAATGCAAGGCTCGTGTTGGAGGGTGCGAAGAGGGAAGACGACTTTTTTCAGGTCATCCGTTACAACCGGCAAATTCAGGTGTCTTTAAAAAATAGGATCTTTGACGATAACCTGAGGCAAACATGTTGTCGGGCAAGCCGTTTCGTACTTTATTTTTCAGGGCAAAGCAAGTAGATCTGCCGCCAGCAACCCGTTATGCTATTGCTTTTCGTATGAAAGAGGACGTATCCATGGAAGTGGCGCGGCGTGCTCAGGTAGAGCATGCCATTGTAGAAGCTGCTCGTTTGCTGGTTGCGCCAGATCCCCTTGATATGCAGGTATTGCTGCGTCTGCTGGGCGAGACTACCGGTGCTGAAGCTGTATACTTTGTGGGGGCACCTCAGGCCGGTGAGCACGAAGCGTATACCTATACGGTCTGGCATCGACAGAACCGGAAATCCCACCACTGGTGGCAGGAGCTGGAAGCGCGCATCCGGCAGTACTTTTCAACCTCAGCGGTCCGGGACGAGGTGCAGTATTTGGGCGAAAAGCTGCTGGTAGTCCCCGTGTTGTCCACAGAGGATCGGTTCTACGGATACCTGGGGCTGGAGTTTTCAGATGGATCGTCGGCGGCGCGTCGAGCAGAAGCCCGGCTTCTGGAAGTACTGGGCGGGCTATTGGCAGCATACTTTGATCGCCAGGCAACTGAAGCCGCTCGTCGGGAGAGTGAAAAGCGCTGGCGGTTGCTCATGGAGCAGTTGCCGGAGCCCATCCTGCTGATCGCGCAGGACCGGGTGGTCTACTTGAATCCAGCGGGACGGAAGCTGCTGGGCGTTGGTGAGGCAGAAGACCTGACGGGACGTTCGCTGCTGGACTTTTTCTCGGCCGACCAGTATGAGGTGGTGGCCCGGCAGATTCGGCGCGTAGAAGCCGGAGAGTCGGCGCCACCTTTTGAATGCTCGGTGGTTCGTCTGGATGGAGAGGAGCGCATTGTCGAGATGACGGCGGCGCGGGTGGTTTTTGAAGGGCAGCCCGTTGTACAGATCATGCTGCGTGATCTGACGGAGCGACGGCGGGCCGAGGAGCGGTATCGTTCATTCGTCAACACCATTACCGAAGGGATCTGGCGGATTGAGCTGCGCCAACCGGTGGCCATTACCACGCTGCCCGAACTGCAGGTAGCACATCTCTATCGTCATGGCGTGCTGGCCGAGTGTAACGCAGTGATGGCTCGCTGGCTGGGGGCCTCCGATCCATCGGAAGTGGCTGGACGCCCGCTGGATTCGCTGCGGCACTATTTTCCACCACGCTATCTATGGGAGTTTGTGCGGCGGGGCTATCGGCTGCATGGCGAGGAGTATGCATTGCCAGGCAAGCAAGGCACACGTTATTTCATGGTCAATGCTGTGGGAACGGTGGAGCGTGATCGGCTGGTGCGTATCTGGGGCAGCGCGATTGAAGTGACCGAACGCGTAGAGCTGGAACGCCGCATGGTACAGACTCTTGAGCAACAACAACAGGCGATCGGTCGGGATCTGCACGACGGAGTCGGACAGCTCCTGACCAGCATCCGCATGCTCAGTGAAAATCTGGCACGTCGGTTACAGACCGAACAGCATCCGCTGAGCGAGCTGGCGCAGAAGGTGGTGCGTTTTGCTCGGGAGGCAGCTGAGGGGGTGCGGGCCATTTATCGGGGCCTGACGCCAGCGCAACTCTACACGGAAGACCTGACGCTGGCATTGGAAGAGCTGGCTTATAACACCAACGCTCTACCCGATATCCGCTGTCGTTTTGAAACGGATGGGCAGGTATCGATTGCAGATCCGGAGGCCAAATTGCATCTGTATCGTATTGCCCAGGAGGCCATCAACAATGCGTTGAAGCATGCCCGGGCTTCAGAAATATTGCTGACGTTACGCTATCGGGAGGGTGCGATCGAACTCTGTGTAGCCGATAACGGCCGCGGGATGGATCCCGCGCAGGCCCGCCCGGACTCGCTGGGTCTGAAAACCATGTACTACCGGGCGCGCACCATCGGGGGCACGCTCCATATACAGTCCCGGCCCGGTCAGGGTACCACGATCTGCTGTCGTCTGCCTGCAGGTGCATGTGCTGAAAAAGTATAATGTATAAATGATGCAACGATAGCTACGTTTGTTGTATATTCTATTGAAGAAATTGGTAAATAAAGAGGTGATGGCGATGATGCATAGCGAGACCCTTTTGCGGGAAGGCTCGGGCTCATCAGGCAGCAGTGACCGGATTCGCGTAGTTGTTGTGGACGACCATCCGGCCATTCGCGAGGCGCTCACCGATACGATCAACAGCGCCATGGGGATGGAAGTGGTAGGACAGGCCAGCACGGCCGCGGAAGCCTTTCGGTTGATCGAAAAAGAGCGCCCCACGGTGGCGGTGGTCGATATTTCGCTGGAGGATGCCCATGGCCTGGATCTCGTTCAGAACATCCGGGCCCAGTTTCCTGAGGTGCAGGTCGTGATCTTTTCCATGTATGACGAGAGCGTCTATGCCGAGCGAGCCATTCGCGCCGGTGCTTCTGGCTACCTGATGAAGAGCGAGCCAACGCAGAGCGTCGTGGAGGCCATCCGGGCAGTCGTGCGGGGGGAAGTGTATCTAAGTCGCCGGATGGCGTCCCGCATTCTGAGTAAGGTAGCCATGGGACGCGCTCCAGGACCGGGCTTTGCCATTGATGAGCTGACTGATCGGGAAATGGCCGTCTTCCAGATGCTGGGACAGGGCTATACGATCGATGAGATTACCGAACGACTCAACCTGAGCCGGAAGACGGTTGAGACCTATCGGCGTCGGGCCAAAGAAAAGCTCGGATTCGATTCGGTGGCCGAGTTGCTCCAGTTTGCTGTGCAATGGACACATGCCCAGGGGCGTGGTAGTAAATTGTGAAAGCAAGATGAAAGCAAAGAGCCTATAGAGGCCTATGGGCACGGTGACCGTACAGCCTGGTGCAGGGCGCCGGGGTCGTGTTGTCGCCTCTTTCAGCCTCTGGCGCATTGTTATGCGCTGAAACTACATACCTGTTTCCGCTAAAGCTTAGAATTGGACGAGAGCGTCTGCCTTTAAATTCCTGACTGTCTTGCGGAGTGAAGCAGCTGAGATGCGCGCAGGGAAGGAAATCAGCGTCATCCTTGTTGCAACGAACATCAGGCTTATTACTTTGAAGCAGGCAGGCGCATGATGACATTAGAGGCCTTATTCCAACGTTCCGATCCCGAGCTGAAAGATACGCCCCACGTTCGGCAGGATCCGATTCGCATTTTCGTGGTGGATGATCATCCCGCTATTCAGGAGGCACTTGCGGCGACGGTTGAGAGTGAGTCGGATCTGGAGCTGGTAGGCAGTGCGCGTACGGCAGCGAAAGGCATGCAACAGATTCGCGAACTGCGGCCGGATGTGGTGGTGGTGGATATTTCGCTCGAAGATGCCCATGGACTGGATCTGGTACATCAGATCCGGGCCGAATTGCCGGAAACGCAGGTGGTGGTCTTCTCCATGTATGATGAGGTGGCCTATGCCGAGCGGGCTATTCGGGCCGGCGCCATGGGCTATGTGATGAAAAGCGAATCGACTCAGAGTGTGGTGGAGGCGATCCGTACGGTGATGCAGGGGGAGGTGTATCTGAGCCACCGTATGGCCTCGCGTATTCTGAGCAAAGTGGTACGGGGGCGAAGCGTGCAGCATCACATGGTAGCACTCGATACGCTGACCGACCGGGAGATGGCCGTTTTTCAACTGCTGGGCCAGGGCTACTCGATCGAAGAGATCATGCAGCGGCTGAATCTGAGTCGGAAGACAGTCGAGACCTACCGACGCCGCGCTAAAGAAAAGCTCGGATTCTCGTCGGTCGGTGAATTGCTGCAATTTGCCGTGCAGTGGACTTATCAGCACACGCGGCAGGAATAGTGCGCTTCTGGCGTATAAAGAATAAAACTTATGCGCCATCTCTACTTATTTTTACAATCCACTGGCGCACTTTTGTTAGGCCACTTGCCGTCGCTCAAGGCGCTGAAACCGGACGTCCACAGAGCTGGCCAATAGGTATCTTTGAGTAGGCTGGCGGTAACAGCGAGCGGGCTGTGCTCACACAACAGGGGATAGAAGGTATGCAGCGCACAGGCGTCCGGGTAAATGGCGCAGACCATGTCAACGAAAACGGAAAAGCACGGGTGGCCCTGGTGCACGACTGGCTCCCCGTCTATGCCGGCGCCGAGCGCGTGCTGGAGCAGATGCTCCACCTTTTCCCTGAGGCGGACCTGTTCACCCTGATTGAATGTCTGCCGCCCGATCAACGGGCATTTTTACAGGGACGGTCCGTGCAGACCTCGTTTATTCAGCAATTGCCGTTTGCCCGGAGGGCCTATCGATACTACCTGCCGCTGGCCCCGCTGGCCATCGAGCAGTTCGACCTGCGGGACTATGAGGTGGTGATCTCCTCCAGCTATGTGGTCGCCAAGGGCGTGCTGACCACGGCGGAACAGTTGCATATCAGCTATGTGCACAGTCCGATCCGTTATGCCTGGGATCTGTATTTCCAGTATCTGGAGCAGGGTGGATTAAGGCGTGGTGTGCGCAGCTGGCTGGCCCGGCTGATCCTGCACTACCTGCGGCTTTACGATGCCACAACGGCTGGCCGTCCGGACATCCTGGTGGCCAATTCGCGCCATGTAGCCCGGCGTATCTGGAAAACCTACCGACGCCGGGCGCATGTGATCTATCCACCGGTCGATACGGCGGCGTTTGTGCCGGAGACCGCAAAGGAAGATTTCTACGTGACCATTTCTCGGCTGGTCCCCTATAAACGAGTGGACCTGATCGTGCAGGCCTTTGCGTCTATGCCACGCCGTCAGCTGGTAGTGATCGGTGATGGACCGGAAATGGACCGGATTGCCCGCATGGCCCCCCCCAATGTGGTATTGCTGGGCTATCAACCTTTTGAAGTGATGCACGCGTACCTGCAGCGAGCGCGTGCTTTTGTGTTTGCCGCAGAAGAGGATTTTGGTATCGTGCCGGTCGAGGCTATGGCCTGTGGAACTCCCGTGATTGCCTATGGACGAGGGGGCGTGCGGGAGACCGTGGTCGAGGGCGAGACGGGACTCTTCTTTTACGAGCAGACGCCCGGGGCGCTCAAAGAGGCTATCGAACGCTTTGAGGACCTGGAGGCGTCGCTGAGCATCGAACGCATTCGCCTGCAGGCAGAGCAGTTTTCGATTGCGCGATTTCGGAAGGCATTTAGCCGTCTGGTAGAGCGCGCCTATCAGAAGTTTCTGAAGAAAAAACGCGGACAGCAAGTTGATTCAAAGGTAACGATATGAAGGACCTGGTACTGACCGAAGCGGGAGGCGACGGGCGTGAGGGCATTTCTACCGTCGAAGTAGCACCGGTTCGTAAAGCGGCCTGGTCACGTCCGGCCCGGTATCGACGCCTCTATCCCCGACAGATCCTTTCAGGATTGGCGTTGCTGGGAGCTGATGTGGTGCTGCTGGTGGCGTTTACGTTGCTGGCCCAGGGCATAGGACGGGAAGCGCTGGGAGAAGCATATGCCATTTTTGGTCGGGCGGCCTGGGTAACCGTTGGTCTGATGCTGCTGGGCATTTCCCTGCTGGGCTGCTACAGCACGGTGGTGATGCATCCGGCGGCGGAATTGCGGCGCCTGACCGTCCTGACCGGTCTGGTATATGCGCTGCCTGTCGGTAGTATGCTGATCGCCATGCCTCTGACGGTGTTACATGAGGTGTTTCTGGGGGGATACTGGTTGGGCGCGCTCGTGGTATTACCGCTGGGGCATCTGTTTGCCCGGCTACTTCTGGCCCGGACCGAATGGTGGGGGGTGCCGGTGCTGGTCCTGGCTACAGGGGGGGCCGGCGAGCTGGCGGTGCAGACCATGCGGCGCTGGCCCGAGCTGGGGCTGCGTCCTGTCGGCGTGCTTTCGGATCATCATCCAGTCGGTGACAGGCTGAATGAGGTGCCCATTGTGGGCCGCATCCAGGACGCCCCGCAGGCCGGGCTCCGCTACGGCGTCCGGCATGCCATCGTGGCCCTGGCCGGGCAGAGTCATCGGGAGGTGCTGGAGCTCCTGGAACGTTACAGTCGCTACTTCCGACAGCTGTTCGTGCTGCCCGAAAATCCCGGCATGATCGCTTTCTGGAGCACGGCCCGGTCGTTCGAAGGGTTGCTCGGCTATGGCGTGCAGCATTCGTACTGGAACCTACGGTCACGTATGCTCAAGCGGGCCATGGACATCCTGGGAGCTTCGGTGTTGCTCCTGTTGCTGTTGCCGCTTTTTGCGGTGGTGGCTCTGCTGATCAAGCTCGACTCGCCCGGGCCGGTCTTTTACCGGCAGATGCGCATGGGGCGTGGCGGCCGTTGCTTCCCGCTCCTGAAGTTCCGGACCATGTATCAGGACGCCGAGCGACGGCTACAGGAATTGCTCCAGAAACGTCCGGATCTGCGTGAGGAGTACGAAGTATTTCACAAACTACGTAACGATCCACGGGTCACTCGGGTGGGTCGCTATCTGCGACGGTTCAGCATCGACGAACTACCTCAGCTCTGGAACGTGCTGCGTGGAGAGCTCAGTCTGGTAGGGCCCCGTGCCTATATGCCGGAGGAGCGCTTTCAGATGGATGGTATGGATCGGATCATTCTTCAGAAGCGTCCTGGCGTGACCGGACTGTGGCAGGTGTCGGGACGCAATGGACTTACGTTTGAAGATCGGGTTCGCATGGATGTACATTATATTCATAACTGGACGCCCTGGCTGGATCTGTATATCCTGGCCCGTACGGTGCCGGTCGTACTGACCGGGGAAGGGGCGTGTTGAGCAGCATGTTTATGAGGAGTGTCCGGGGGAATACTATGGCGCACTATCGACATCATTCGCTGATCGTAGCCCGGAGCGGGCAACGGGGAGGATTGCCCCCCGCTTCCGGCGAGCCACGCGACGAAGGTCGTATCAACTTTGCGGAGATCTGGCATACGATCCGGCGTGGTAAGTGGATCATTCTGTTGACCACGCTCGTGGTGGCCGGTTTGATCGCGGGGTACACCTACACGCTGCCGCCGGTGTATGAGTCTCGTGCCATCGTTTTTGTGGATACGCGCGGCGGCAGCAACGCGCCGGTTAGCGTAGCTGCCTTTACGCCGCTGGAGCGGCGAGCGCTCTCGAACGAGCTGGGCATTCTGCGCAATTCGGCCGAGCTGGCTACGCGGGTGGCCGAAGCGATCGTGGCAACGGCAGAGACGGCCGGGGCCCGAGAGCGTTTTCCGATTCTGGCGCCGACCGAAGATGGCCGGGAACCCACCATTCGAGAGATTGCGCTGCGGCTGCGGGAGCGCGTGCGTTTCCAGCCGCTGTCGGATCAGGACATGATCGTGATCACGGCCGAGAGCACAACGCCCGAAGAGGCAGCCGTGATTGCCAACCGCTATGCCGAAGAGTACGAGCGATATAGCCGGGAACGGAGCCGGGAAAGCCTGGCCGCTGCTCGGGAATTCGTTGAAAAACAGGTCGAACAGCGGCGTCGCGAGCTGGAAGCATTGGAACGCCAGTGGGAGGCCTTCGCACGTTCCCGGCAGGTCGTGCGGCTGGGACCGCAGGGAGAACGTCTGGTGGCCGAGGTGGCCCAGCTTGAAGCTCAGCGGGATGCTGCCCGTTTCCAGCTGGAGCAGGAAAAGTCGGCCCTGCAGTTTATTGAGCAGGAACTGCAAAAGCTGGAGCCCGGGCTGGTTGACGAGCTGGTCAAAAGCCGACAGGTTTCAACACTGGAAGCCCAGATTGATGCGCTTTCGAAAAAAATTGCCGAGTTGAAGGTACAGGCCGAGCAATACTATGTGTTCAATCCAAAGCTACGGGGGAACGAGGAGAAGCTGGGGGATCAGCAGCTGATCGAGATTGTGCGACAGATTGAGCATTTCGAGCAGCAGCGAGCGGCACTGCAGGAACAACTGGTCAAAGAGATGATCGGCCGTGATGGGCAGTCGCCGCCTTCAGAGCCCATGAGCTACGTGGAGCAGTTGCGGGCACGCCGTATCGAAAAGCAGCTGGCCATTCGGGAGCTGGAGCGTCAGGTTGAGGCTTTTAATCAGGAGTTGGCCAAGTACGAAGATCGACTGGCCCGCCTGCCCCGCCAGCGCATTGAGCTGGAGCAGCTGGAGCGTCGCCGGAACATGGCCGAGCAGTGGTACACGACCTTCGTGCAGGAGTTGCAGCGCATCATGATTGCCGAGCAGTCCGAGCTGGGCTATGTGAAGATCGTCAGCAGTGCATTTGTGCCGACCGTACCCGTGCGGCCAAACCGGGCCCAGAATATTGTGCTGGGGATTCTGATCGGCCTGGGGCTGGGACTCGGCCTGGCCTTTCTGCGACAGGCAATGCATACGCAGCTCGACGATCCCGAGCAGGTGCGAGCGCATGGCTACACGCTGCTGGGCGTGGTGCCGGCAATGGAGCCGTACATCCGCAAGCACTTTCGTGGGCGGAAGGTCGTCGAAGTGGATGATCGGCCACGCAGCACTACGCTGATCACGCTACTGGATCCCTGGTCTCCTATTGCCGAAAACTTCCGGCTAATTCGCACGAATTTGCAGCATACGCAGGTCAAGGGACGTGCGGCGACGTGGCTGGTGACCAGCCCGGAGATGGGAGATGGCAAGACGGTGGTAGCGGTCAACCTGGCCGTAGCGACGGCTCACGGGGGGCAGCGTACTTTGCTGATGGATGCCGATATGCGGCGCCCACGTGCCCATGAAATGCTGGGATTTGCAGATCGGCCCGGATTGGCCGAAATCCTGGAAGGAAAGGTCCGTCCTGATCCGGAAAGCTGGGCTACCGATGTGCCCAACCTGTATTTTCTACCGAGTGGAGTAATCACGCAACCCCCACCCGAATTGCTCGGATCGCAACGGCTGACGCAGCTCCTGGAGTTTTTGCGCAAGCACTTCGATGTGATTGTGATGGACTCTCCACCCGTGATGGCCGTCACCGATTCGGTGTTGCTGGCGCAGTGCTGTGATGCAACGCTGATGGTGGTTTCGGCTGGTCGCACCGATGCGAAGGCGCTGGAGATTGCGCGGCAGACTCTGGAGTCGGTGAACGTATCGATTACTGGCGTGGTCTTCAACCGATACCGGGCCGACAAACGTAAGGGTTATGCTTACGGATACGGCTATGGCCGCCGATACCATAAGGGCTACGGCTATTATGCCCGGCAGGCGGCGGCCGGATAAGTGGTGCGGAGGACGGGCAACCCCGTGCGTAGTTCCGTCAATCAGGAGCGTTAAACCGATGCGCTATAAAACAGGATGGTGGTTGTTGCTACTGGGATGGGGGCTGCTGGGCGTCGTACAGGCGCAGCCCATTGGTGGGCTGGGAGGCGGTAGCAGTTCATTCGAATTCGAATTCTACCGGCCGGGAAGACCCACGATGATCATCTACATCTGGGGAGCAGTCGGGCAACCCGGCATCTGGCGGGTGGAGCGAGACGTTGACCTGATTTCTCTACTCTCTGCGGCCCGGGTACCGGGCGTGGGGACCAGCCCGCAGGGGGTTAGTCAGCGCTATCTGGTCCGTATCTTCCGAGATAGAGGGGGGGAACGTCGCGAAATTTATCAGGAACGGCTGGAAAAGCTGGTCAGCGGTGGTGCCCGTCCCTATCCGCCGCTCCAGGAAGGAGATATTCTGGTCGTGGAGATGCGTCAGCGGACCCGTTTTGGATGGCGGGCAGTCTTCGAAATTACCCGTACCATTGCCCAGATGCTGACCCTCTATTTGCTTATCCGGCGGGAATTCTGAGGTGGGGATGAAACAGCGGCTGCGTATATACCTGCGCCGACATTTCTGGCGCACCGATGAAGGCACGCGCCTGGTGTTGCGCCAGCTCTGGGAGCATCGGCGGCTGTTTGTGGTAACGGTAGGGCTGACCGGCCTCAGTGCGGCCTTTGAGGGGGTCGGGCTCGGATTGCTGGTTCCGTTTCTGGATAGCCTGATGAATCCCGAAGCCGGGGCATTTGCCACGGGATGGAGCTGGGTCGATCAACATCTGCTGCGTGTCGATGCGCCCGTCATGACGCGCCTGTACTGGTTTTCGGGTTTGATCCTGCTGACCATTTTGTTGCGGGGGGGACTGGGCTATGCAGCCCAGCAGTTCAGTATTCAATTGCAGGAATCCATCCTGCATCGGTTGCGCTGTCAGATCATCGACCAGCTACAGGCTGTTTCGCTCAAGTTTTATGCGCATCGGCGAGCCGGTGATCTGCTGAACGTACTCACGGCCGAAATTCAGCGGTTGCGCTTTCTGTTTGGCACTTCCAGTGCCATACTGATTCAGGGATTTTTACTGGTGGTATATGGTACGGCGATTTTCGCGCTGTCCTGGTCGCTGGCCCTGGTGGCTATCGGCCTGACGCTCGGGCTGTTTGTGGTGGTGCGCGTTTTGATCGACCGACTGAAACGAGAAGGCAATGCGATTACACAGACGAACAGCTGGATTGCCTCGCGAGCACAGGAGCTGATCAGCGGCATTCGTACGGTGCTGACGCACGGGGCCCAGCCGTTCGAGTCGGCCCGGTTCAAGCAGGTCAGTCGAGAGGCGGCCGATGTGGTGGTGCGGCTCAGCCGGAAGCAGTCGCTTATCGGCCCCCTTTCGCAGGCGGTCGCTTCGGCTGCGCTGATCGGACTGATCATTGTAGCCGTGCAGTTTTTCGTGCTACCTGGCCGCATGAGCATGGCCGTGCTGATCACGTTTCTGTTCGCTTTCTTCCGTATGCTTCCCATGGTGCAGCACATCAACGGGCTGCGGGCCATGTGGGCCAAGCAGCGGGGCGCTGTAGATGCGGTGGCCGCTATTCTGCGCCGGGACGATAAGCCCTATCTGCCGGATGGTACGCTTCCGTTCGAGGGATTGCGAGAGGCGATCGAGCTGCGGCATGTCTGCTTCGGCTACGAACCTGGCCAGCGCGTACTGCACGACATCAATCTGACAATCCAGAAGGGGCAGACCGTGGCGCTGGTGGGCGCTTCGGGGGCCGGCAAGAGCACGCTGGCGGACCTGATTGTGCGTCTCTATGATCCGGACGAAGGACAGATTCTCTACGACGGCATTGATCTGCGTGAGTATCGCCTTGACACCATCCGGCGTCGGGTGGCAGTCGTGAGCCAGGATACGTTTCTGTTTCACGACACGATTCGGGCGAACATCGCCTACGGGCTGGAAGACGTCTCTGAGGAACGCATCCGCTGGGCGGCGGTGCAGGCCAATGCGCTGGAGTTTATTGAGCAGCTTCCGGAGGGGTTCGACACGGTAGTGGGCGATCGAGGGACACGGCTTTCCGG
>JAUZRN010000044.1 GCA_030950375.1 Rhodothermus sp.
GGAGCTGTCGCGAAGCGACTGAGGGGGTTATTCGCTGGCTTAAAGCACTGACACCTGGAACTTCAGCAATGACGTCGGGCCTGTCTTGCCACGTGTTTTCGCTAAAAGCACTGGTCTCAAAGCGGCTGAGGTCATTCGTTAGTAAAGTCCAGCGAAGTTTTCTGGTTTTATATTCGGAGAGCGCATGATCCGATCGGATAGCACGAGGGAATGACTTTGCCGGGAAGCGACAGATGGGCTGTCGACTGAATAATGGACAAAAGCGGAACGATGCATCACGACCTTGCTCCGGCGTCGAGTTCGGAATCCGGTTTACGTGTCCTTTTTCTGGATCATAGTGCGGCATTGGGAGGAGCCGAGTTGTATCTGCTCGACCTGGCGCCGGCTTTTGCACCGCCGGGTAAGGTATTGCTGCTGGAGGAAGGGCCTTTTTACGAAAAGCTCCGGGCGGCAGGCATTCCCGTGGAGGTGATCGCTGCCCCCGAGAAGGTGCGACGAGTGGTGCGGGAGGCCGGACCGAGCAGCGCATTACGGGCCGTGCCCGGTCTGTTGCGGTTGGCCTGGCAGGTGGCACGTAAGGCCCGGGCGTTTGACCTGATTTACGCGAACTCCCAGAAGGCGCTGGTGGTGGGAAGCCTGGCCGCTCGGATGGCTCGGCGCCCGCTTGTGTGGAACCTGCATGATGTGTTGACTACCGCGCACTTCAGTCGGCTGAATATCCGGCTGGCTGTGACCCTGGCCAATCAGTTTGGACGGCTGGTGATTGCCAACTCGGAGGCCTCGCGCGAAGCGTTTCGGCAGGCGGGTGGACGACTGCCGGTCGCTGTGGTGCCCAACGGGTTCGACGTGCAGCGCTTTGCACCGAAGCCACCGGAACAGATCGCTGCGTTGCGTCAGGCACTTGGACTGTCCCCGGGGCCTGTCGTGGGGCTCTTCAGTCGGCTGGCGCCCTGGAAAGGACAGCATGTATTGCTGGAAGCGCTGGCCCAGCTTCCCGAGGTGCAGGCACTGCTGGTCGGTGAGGCCTTGTTTCAGGAGGAGCAACGCTATGCGCAGCAGTTACGTGAACGAGCCGCACAGGATGATCTGCATGGTCGGGTGCATTTTTTAGGATTTCGGGAAGATGTACCGTTGCTCTTGCAACTGGTCGATGTGGTGGTGCATACTTCCATTGCACCCGAACCATTCGGCCGGGTGATCGTCGAGGGCATGCTGGCCCGTCGTCCCGTCATCGCCACGCGAGGCGGAGGGGCCGTTGAGATTGTACGCGATGGGGAGACGGGCCTGCTGGTGCCACCAGGTGATGTGCAGGCGCTGGCTGCTGCCATTCGGCATCTACTGGACCACCCGGCCCAGGCCCGTCAACTGGCCGAAGCTGCCTACCAGGACGCTCACCGACGGTTTTCGATAGAAGCCGTACGTCAGGCCGTGCGCCAGGTATTGCTACAGGGCCTCAGTCCGGTACGGTAACGACGTTGAGGTACCGGTTCGTTTGTACCTGCGAATAACGTTACGTAACAGCCCCCCCGGAGATAAATCGGCCAGATTTCCCTGTTCTAAAACGATCGACCTGATCGGCATATCCTTGGCCCCGGCATTCCCGGCCGGTAGCTGTTCGGAAGCAGATACTACCGCCTTCAACCATCCTGATGCCAAAAGATGCCGGGGACGATGCGTTATTTTCTGGGAATGCTACTGGGAGGCCTGCTGCTTGTGTCGGGGTTAGCGCCCTTCCTGGAAGCCGATGAGGAGGTAGTTGTCACGCTGCCAATCGAAGTCATTGGACCGGACGGCTATACGGTAGCCGTTGAAGTCTTTGTGTCTGATACCATGGGGGTTGACTCGCTCTACCTGAAAGCCCATAACCTGGGATATAACTATACGCCGGCGCTTGAGGACACAGGAGGATACGACAAAAAAGCATCTTTTCGCATCAATGGGGGACCGTGGATTCCTATCGACAACGCCCACTTCAAAGCTTTCTACCCGGAAGCGCGCATGTACCGGGAGCCGCTTACCGGGCCGATCGGCGGGCCTTATCGGACATTGCGTGGGATGATTTCGATTCGGGAGACGGGCCGATTGAAGCCCGGAAAGAACGTGATCGAATTCCGATTCAACGGCACAGAGGGCATAACTTCAGGCTATCGCGTGCTGGAGCTGGATCTGCGACGAGGCGGACGCAACGGACAGAGCGTGCTGCAGGGTACCCGGTTCGTGTGGGACGATCCGGCACAGTGGAGACCACCCGAAGGGTACGACACGCCCGAGGCCATTGCCGAGGGCCAGCGTCTGTGGTTGGAACGCCGTCTGCTGGTAGAGAGCCCGATCAATCCCCGGCCGATTGTGGCGGCCTGCGCCGATTGTCATGCCACGAGTGGCCGGGACCTGAAGTACTTCAACTTTTCCAATCATGCCATTATTGAGCGGGCGAAGTTTCACGGGCTTTCGGAGGACGAGGGGAAGAAGATTGCCGCCTACATACGTTCGATCGATCTGAAGCTACCGCCGGGCGAGACGGTGGCCAGTTGCGGGGGACGTCCGTGGGATCCGCCGTATCAACCGGGTCCGGGGCTGTCGAAGCGA
>JAUZRN010000045.1 GCA_030950375.1 Rhodothermus sp.
GAGCCACTTTCCAAGTGAAGGCCGATGAAGACTTCCATCTCCGGCGGCAAGTACGGGATCTATGGTCATGCGCCCCTGTCCCCCGTGAAGTCCGCCCAGAAGCATGATGTTTACTATTTCCATAAGTCCCTGAATGTCTGCGAAGAGTTGCAGATCATCTATCAGGAATGCACCTGCTGTTCCGGGTCCCATTCCTCCCATCCCCTCCTCTGCAATCTTCTCAGGATTGAAGGTATCTTCGGAAGGTGCGATAACTCGGTCAAACTCTCGAAAAGCGCCTGCATGGAGCACATCACATGTGGCTCTTAATCTGGTAGCCTCCAGTCCGAGCATACGGGTTTTTTCCTGTTCCTGCTGCACCTGTAAACAGTACCCTGCTGTACACATCCAGCCCTTCCAGAATATCCAGAAGCTCCTCATCAATATCCGGGGCATGCCGCTCCACCACCGTTTCAAAAGCCGGCCTTAATATACGGCTCAGTTCTCTCCAGCACGGATCTTCCGGTGAAGGCGGTAATAGGTGCACACGTTCCGTTCCCCGTCGAATAATGTCGGGTATGAGTTCAGAAAGGGGTGTAGTGGCAAGTTTTCGGGCGTCAACAACCTGCCAGTCTTCCCATTCCGGAGACTGTACCTGAAAGATGGATACCGGGAAAAATACAGCATACGTAAAGGGTATGGCACCGAACAGACTGTTCTGCTCCCTGACCCAGCTCATCAGTGAGTACATGGACTCGCGTACCTGCTTGAAAGGACCGACCGGATCAGGTTCAGGATCGTTACCATAATACCAGAATCCCCTCTCGTCCCGACGGGTCCTTCCTTTGACTTCCACACACAGCACACCCTGCCCCGGTACAATCACAAGAAAATCAATTTCTCCGGAAATACGGCTTCTGTGTCGCATAATATCCAGTGAATGCAGAACTGTCCAGCTCTCTGTTCCTCCAGCATTCTGGAGCATGTAGAACAGATGGGTTTCCGGTATGCTCGAATACCCCCGGGGAATATACGGCGGAATCATACGGGCCATAATTATTCCTCCAGAGGGCGACGAATCAGATAAGATGGAACTTCAAAGGGTCCCCGTGCCACATGCCCCACAACATACACACAAATGCTTATTCCTGGCAGTTCCTCGAGCTGAATCCTGGCACCCTCTTTCAGATGCGCTGGATTGAATCGCTCTTCCTGCAATGCCTTTCGTATCATTTTCGTGATCTCCCGGCCGGCCTCCCGGTGTGCCTGCCGGAGTAAATGGGCAGACTCAATTACCTCCTCCGGATTATCCATCTCAAGGAATTCAAGTAGCTGTTTGAATTCCTCATCATCGCCGGGACCAATGCGTTCCTCATCCAGCCAGTTTTTGATATTCTGGGGGCTGGCATGCTGGATCCCCCCTTCGATCAGTGAATGCGAGACATCTTCAAACCCGAACGTTCTGATCCTCTCCATAAGTTTTTCCTTCCACTTCCTGTGTATTGCTCTGAGGCGTTCCGGATCCCTGCCTTTTGACTTTAACAGATAATCGGCAACTTCATGGAGAACATCCCGGGCAGTATCCTCACGGAGAAGAATTATATCATCCGGTTGCAGTTTGCGTCCCTGGATTACGCTGACATCTCCGTCAGGGGTGATCACAGCAACCTTACCTGTTTCAGGAATATAGATCTGATAACCGGTTTCTGTCTCCACCCGCACACAGGAAACGGTGTATTCCCGGAGTGTCCCTCCGGCGGAATACTCGTCATCATCCTGCATGGCATCCATTCCTGCATTTTCTGGTGGAATAACCATCTCTTCTCCGGGAAGGTGTATTATACCACGTATGAGTAATCTGCGCGGAAAACCGGGTATCCTGATGCGTCCCAGGTGCATCCAGATCACCCGGGAAGCAGGGGGCACCTCCAGGATCCATTGTTTCTCCGCAACGACAGGCCCCAGTACACATATCATCTCATATACCATACATCCAAGCCTTTTAAGCGGTCGGGGTTCTCGTATAAAGTGTATATCAGGAAACCTGTTGCTGACCTCCATACCGATTTTCGCCTGCACCCACCGTCCCGCAACTACAGGCATGTCAGGATATGCTTCACGCAGTTCATTCAGAAGCTCCATATAAGGAGAAATCTCCAGTTTTTCCAGTTCCTCAAGGACCTCTTCAACAATCGGCTTAAATTCGGATGACATGCCGTCCACTACTTCCCGTATACCATGCAGATCAATGGCCACCCGGGGTGGCAGCGGGGTACTCTGAACTGTACTGTACACTCTGCGTAGCTTCCCTGCTATTTCTACTTCTTCTTCTCTCCGAAGTATGCAGATAACTTCCCACAGATGCTCGATTTCCCTGCAGGCGACGTTACGCCGCCTTATAGACACTCGACGAGATAGCACTTCGTAAAAGCAGTCTACTTCTTGAAATGAGCAGCAGGGATACATGGCTGTCATTTATCGTCTCAGCACCATGATTTCAGTAAGTGGAGGGATATCCTGTTTGCTGAAAGGTAAATCTGTTTCAGGAGCCATCGCCGCACAGAGATTGTCGATATTCCGTGCCACCTCTGCGGCTTCGGGGTGAGATCGATCAATCAGAAGCACAAGCATGCGACTCTGACATTGCAGAAACGCTGCCGTATCAGTGCGCGAATCGGTTTCCACGATCGTTCCTCTGATTTGATCTGAACCCTGAAAGGTCGCTCTGAGGGATCTCAGCAAACATACTCTACCTGGCATTCCGAAGGAGTCACGTACATCCCTGCATCGAACAATATCATTCAAACACAGAGTATCTTTTTCTGGAAAAACGGGATTCTCAAGTTCGTATTTTAATCTGTTTATCTGTCCGATGATCTTGCAAAGATCAACGCTGGTGATAAGGAATCGAATGAGATTCTTTCTGTTCTGGTGCCGCTTCAGATCAAGCGGTAGGTTATCCAGTCTCCTGACAACACTCCCGGGTGACTTAAAGGGAGCAATGGCAGACATTCTGAGCCCGTTTATACTGGCATTTCTGTAACTTTCTTTTCTTGCAAGGGACCTGACGCATACGCGACCTTCGGGCAACAAGCACTCCACCCTTCCGGGAATCAGATGACCTCGCCACAGGAACAGCACTTCGGATTCCTCAGATGGATGATATTCTTGAATGAATCTTTCCCATATACCAGAAACCATTCCTGCCGCTAGAGCCACGGCCGCATACTGGATTCTCGGAACAACCATAATAGTGATGTGATCATCAAGACCGGCAAGAGCATATCCCAATCTGATATAACGCTCCAGCCAGTCCGGTATCTGTCTGTGCGCTATCAAATCCAACGCAATCATCTACAGGTCCCGCTCAAAACGGTCTGTCTCGGTACCGGCAAACCCTCCGTAGATGGCCACGCCGCTTTTCATTCGAAATGAAAGCGTCCGGTCGTTATCCGTCAGGCTGGCGCCCTCGTCGGGGTAATACACGCCGGCCGCTACCCAGATTTCATCACCCGGTTGTGCCGCTGCCAGGGCATCCTGCAACGAGGTGTAGGCATCGGTCCACGAACTGCCATCGTTTGTACCAGTAGCGTCCTTCTTGACGTAGATCACCCGCTGTGCCTGCACACCGGCTGTCAGAAAACAGCCCATCGCCAGCCAGACTGCCAGGCGTCGTATCAGCGCCCCCATTGCTGATCCAGTGTGTTGGTTGAACTGAGACGATTCCGCTTCAGGCACGTCCAGGAGATCTGCCTCTGCTTTCAGGCCGGCGCGACCTGACCATTCCCCTGCCTCTCAATCAACCACATGGGGGGCTACGCGTAGAACTTAACGCCCGTTCATTTGAAATGCAAGTCCTGAGCCATACGCACGCACCGGACCATGAGGTAAGCGTAGCATGCGCTCTCTGGTAAAATCCCTGCGGTCAAACCCGTGTCCTTCTCTTCGCCGCCTCCCTCCAGTTCATCTCGAAAAAAATTGCAGCTACACCGTGCGCAAATACTCTGGCAGCGGATAGGACGCAGTCGCCAGGTGCCAAAAGACAAAACCCCGCCACTTCCATTGGCGGGGTCTCATCAGCGCGAAGGGCAAGAGCACTTTCGCAAAGGTTCCGCGATCGCCTTCCGGTTATAAAAAATTGGCGGAGGGGGAGGGATTCGAACCCTCGGTGCCCGTAATGGGCACAACGGTTTTCGAGACCGCCCCGTTCGACCGCTCCGGCACCCCTCCGGCGCTCGTAAACGAATCAACCCGACCCGGGGTTCTCTCGAAATCTCGTTTAAAAACCCCCATCAACGCCTCCACTGCACGAGAATCACCCATGCGGGTCCTCTCGAAATCTCGTTTAAAGGCCTCCGCCTCCAGTCCCCTACCGTAACATTCTGCCCTGTAATTTATCATACAGCGCCCCACAACAAATTGAAATTGCAGCTCATATACAAAATTTTCTCACCTGCTTGACGGCTTTTTTTTCTATCATATCTTTTTTTCCGAAGTGGCCACTTCATTCAAAGGGAATCCTGCCAAACCAAACAGAAGTATCGAGCTATGCATAAGCTTTTCACCCACAAAATTAGCATAGCGGCGCTATCTCTGCTGATCCTGATGCTTGTCCCGGCGGCATCCGTCCTTGCCGACACCTGCGATGCCGCGTTAGCTTATTGCAAGGAAGAGTGCCGCGCAATGTATCCGGGCGATAATGATCTCGATAGTGGCCAGCGAAGTGCCTGTTATGGCGGTTGTTTTCTCGCCTGGGGCGCCTGCAAACTTGGATTGTTCTTTGAATAAATAAAAAATTTTATATTTTATTTTTTATTTTTACCTTATCCTGCAGAGATATTGTGTCTCCTTCTCTGCTTCTTTTTGTCGTCTGGACTAATTTCTAACAGGAGAGCGTAACAAGTAAGTAATGAACCTAAAAATAGGCCTTAGAATATCAACTATTTGCTGCTTGTATCTTGTTAGTGGTTGCACTTTCGGGGATTCCATCCCAACGTACATTGTAGAAACTTCAGGCTTTCAGCCACGTCTGCTGGAGCCGATCGACTCGATGCAGTTGCCGGTGTCCTTTACGCCCTCCGGTCTGGCCATCGATGCCCGGGGGCGTCTTTACCTCGGTGACCGTTTCAGCCGCTCCATTTACCGCTGGGATTCCAGCGGAGTGCTGATCGACACGATCGGGGGGCCAGGAGAAGGCCCCGGCGAATTTTCCGGTGGTCCTCAGAGTCTGACGGTTTACCGAGATTCGCTGCTGGCGGCCATTGATTATCAAACAGGCAGGCTGCTGATTTTTCAATTGAATCCTGCACCGCGCTTTTTACGAACGCTCACCTTTCCTTCGGCTCTGTTGCAGGTAACCTGGCTCTCTGCCCGGCATTTACTCGTCAGCGCGGTACCCATGCCCGGTGAATCCGGGGTGTTCTCCATAACCCTCGCAGGTGAAGCAGTGCGCCGCCAGCCTGTAGGCCTGCCTCCCGCAGCCAATCCAATCTACGGCATGCACAAGGTCGCGGCCCGCAATGGCCGAGCGGTTGTGGCCAACCCTTTCACCAACCGAATGACGGTGCTCGACGCGCAGGGGCAGCCGCTCTGGCAGCTTGTCTTTGCCGACCTACCGGCGCAGGCACCCGGCAAAGCAACCACGGAAGACCCACTGTATGGCACCATCACGCTGCCCGACGTGGCGCTGATTGCCAGCGTCGCGCTCCAGGATTCCAGCCTGTATGTGCTGGCTGGGTGGCCCCCGTCGCTTGCAAGGCGTCAGGTATGGCATTTGCGGCTTAATGGACAGGTGATCGAGCGGCTGGAATTGCCCGTTATGGCGAAAGGCATCGCGATCTATAACAATCAGCTCTATGCACTTTCTGCGGATGCTCTGAGGCTTTATCTGTACGCCCTGTAGATTATGCCTGTTATCGAAGCACGTGCACTCACCAAGGTGTACCGAACAGGGTTGCTGCGCAGAACACGTCGCGCCCTGGACAATCTGAACCTGGAGGTCGAGGCCGGGGAAATTTTTGCCCTGGTCGGTCCCAACGGCGCCGGCAAGACGACCTTCGTCAAGCTGGTGCTGGGCCTCTTGTTTCCGACCGCAGGTGAAGTGCGCCTGAACGGATGCTCCCCCACCCAACCCGAGGCCCGGGCTTCCGTCGGGTTTCTACCCGAACGTGTCTCGATACCCGGCTACCTGAAGGTCGAGCAGGTGCTCCGCTTTTTCGGCGAACTCAGCGGCCTGCGTGGCCGCAGGCTACAACAACGCATCGACGCGGTGCTGGCATGGGTCGACCTGCAGGAAGAACGCCGCACCCCCGTCAAAGCGTTCTCACGGGGCATGCTGCAACGCCTGGGGCTGGCGCAGGCGCTGCTCCATGACCCGGATCTCCTGGTGCTGGATGAGCCTACGGGAGGCCTGGATCCTGTTGCCCGCCGTGCGTTTCGTGCGCTGATCCAGCGGTTGAACGAGGCGGGGAAAACGATCTTTCTGAATACGCACCTGATCGACGAAGTGGCCCGCATGGCTCATCGCGTAGGAATCCTGAACAAAGGTCGTCTGATTCAGATCGGCACCGTAGAAGCGCTGCTACAGGAGGAAGCAGATCTGGAAGCGGTCATCGTTCGCCTGCTGAGCCACCATGCACACAACCTATAGCCTACTGCGCTGGATCGGGCATCTGCCGCTGGTGCGCCTGCTGCTTCTGATAGAGGCCGGGCTGCTGGCTGCGCTGATGCTGGGTGGTCTGTCAACCCCTACGTGGTTGAAATACGTCAGCCGCTCCATGTACTATGGCACGCTCGTGGGCGGTCCCGTCCTGGCCGCCAGTCTGCTAACAGCGGAGCGACGCCCCCTGGTGCTGAGCCGCCCGCTCTCCCGCTTTGCGTTTGTAGGCAGCCTGCTGTTGGCTGGCAGCCTGGGCTGGATGCTGATCACGCTCCTGTTGCTCGGACTGGTAGCGCTCTGGCATATTCTGACAGATGCCGCGCTTTCCCTCTCACATGTAGGCGTGGCCCTTGGCATGCATACGCTCTCCGCGCTGGCGCTGCTGCCGTGGACGTTGCTGTTCTGGCTGATCTGGCAGGACACCCTCTCCGCTATCCTGAGCACCTTTATCCTGAATTTTCTTCAGAGTTCTATCATCACGCGCCAGCTCCCCCCACTTCTAGAGCGGCTCCTTCACTACCTGACGCCCCCACTGGATACGCTGGCCTATCTGGCCAGCAACTGGCCCACCCCTGTGCCCGGTGAGCTGGTGGTTCAATGGCTCAGCGCCACGCTCCTGGCCCTGCTTCTGATCACCTGGACCCTCCGTAACCTGGAAAGCTGAACCATGCGGGCAATCGTCTGGCTCTTTGCACGCTCTTTCCTGCGGCAGTGGGTCCTCTGGTTTTTTGTCGGCCTGGCCGGTCTGCTGATCGTGCTGACCTATCAAGGTCGTCTGCTGCCCAGTGCTCGCTTTATCACCACCGGACTCGCCTTCCTGCTCTTTTTATCCCTTACGCTGATTCAGAGCTTCAGCGTCTGGCTTCGCCCCGCATGGCTGACGCTGATGCTGGTACGTCCCCGCCCGCGCTGGCAGATTTTTCTGACGCTTCAGGGTGCCGCGGCACTGGCTGTAGGCCTTGCCGGCCTCACGCTCTGGGCGCCTGTAGGCCCCTCCCTGCCGATGGCCCTGCTCCTTACGACCAGCTTTGGCTTCGCTCTGGCAGGCTGGATCTTGATCGGCTTGCTCACCCTGTCCTCGCCAGTTCTGGTAGCTCTCCTGGCCATTCTATACGCCTTCACGCAGTCCTGGCTGGCCGTGTATGCCCTGCAGGGGCATCTCCTGGCACAGCTCCTGGACCGGCTGCTTCCCTCCGCCATGACGCTGTTCCTCCAGCTGCAACGGGTAATGCCCGAGAATATGATGCTCCGCTTCTGTCTGGAGGAGCTGGGCACCGGCCTGCTTATCACGCTACTCATTGGACTCCTTATGCGTCGCCGCGACATTGCCGCTCAGCTTTCAGCGGATACCTGAAGCCCGGTCAACCGCTCGTGATTTTTTGTCAGACCTCGGATTTTTCAGCAGTTCTGCCGTATTTTGAAGTAGGACGATACAGCACGCGACGGCCGGTGCCGTGAAACAGAGCCGCTTCAAAATCTTCTCAGACCCGGTGCACGGTTTTATTTCCGTGCCCAAGAACCTGCTGCTGGACCTGATCGAGACCCCCGAGGTGCAGCGGCTGCGGCGTATCCGCCAGCTCGGGCTGGGGCACCTGGTGTTTCCAGGCGCCGAACATACACGGTTCAACCATGCGCTGGGTGCCATGGCCCTGATGCAGGAAGCGCTGGCCAACCTGTCGGAAAAAGGCACGCCCATCTCCGACGAAGAACACCTGGCTGCCTGTGCAGCCGCCTTATTGCACGACATCGGCCACGGACCTTTCTCCCATACCCTCGAGCATCAGCTCATCGAGGGCTTTCATCATGAGCAAATGAGTCGCCAGCTGCTGCTGCGCCTGAACGAACGCTTTGGCGGCGCACTGGCGCTGACCGTACAGATCTTCGACGACGCCTACGAACGCCCGTTCTTCCATCAGCTCGTCTCCAGCCAGCTCGACATGGACCGGCTCGATTATCTACGCCGTGACTCGTTCTACACGGGTGTAGTCGAGGGCAAGGTTGGCGTGCAACGCATCATCAAAACGCTTCGTGTTCATCCCCTCGAAGGCGGCCCGGACAGCCGCATCGTGATCGAATCGAAAGGCATCTATGCGGTGGAGAACTTTCTGATCGCGCGACGGCTTATGTACTGGCAGGTCTACCTGCACAAGACGGTGCTGGCCGCCGATGCGCTGCTGCGCGCCATCATCCGCCGCGCCCGTACGCTGATGCAACGCGGCGACGAAGACACGGCTGCCCGTTGCGCCCCGGCCCTCCGTTTCTTTCTGGTGCATCCATGCCGCGCCCCGGACGCCCTGCAACGAGACGACGTGATCAAAACGTTCTGCCAGCTCGACGACGTGGACGTGCTCTTCAGCCTGAAGCAGTGGAGCCAGGCGCGTGATCCGGTACTGGCCGACCTGAGCCGCCGATTCATCCATCGCCGTTTCTTCCGCACCACCTTTCTGGCCGAACCGCCGTCCGAAACGCAGCTGACCACCTGGCGCAACCGGGTGGCCCGCTGGCTGGTACGCGAAGGCATTGTGCCGCCTCCCCTGGCCGACGAAGCTGCCTCCTACTATCTGACGGCCGATACCTCGGAGCATACTGCCTACGAAACCAGTGCCGATCCGATTCCGGTCATTGACCGCAATGATCAGATCCGGGAGCTATCCCGCACGACCGAAGCGGCCGCTATCGACGCGCTGGCTCGCTACGTAGTCAAACCCTATCTCTGCCTGCCCAAAGAGGTGTCGTTCGAAGCACCGGTATTATTGGCTTGATCCGGCTGCCGCGACGCGTCTCGGTCTGCCGTACGCAACCGTATCCATACCTGATGGCCTGGTCGTCGGTGCACGGGTACAGGACGATTCAATCGACGGGCGCCCTCCATAACCCAGGCGTACAGTGGACGTCCCTGAGCGTACGCTTCAAGCGTTTCGGTGTCGGCCAGATGCTTGTCGGCGTGCGCTTTCAGCTCCTCCACGGAGAACGGCCCCCGCGTCTCCCGCAACTCGGCTGTGCCGATCAGTTTGCCGCCGGTGATGATGCCAATGCGACCGCGCACGCGTGTCGGATGCTTGCGAATCTCCCAGCGTTTTTTGCCCGCTACGACAAGGCTGGCATAGGGCTCCCGAATGAAAAGCCCCAGCTCGGGCAGCTCGTCGGCCCGGTACAGCGTACCATAGCCCACCAGATAGATCGTATCGGGCTCAAGCACCCGAAGCACTTCCGGGCGATGCGTAACCAGGATCAGCGTGATGCCATAGCGGCGGGCCAGCTCGGCCAGTTTGCGTCCAACGCGCACGGCCGTACGCGGATCAAGGTGGGCGGCAAATTCGTCCACAAGCAACAGGTTGGGCCGATGCGCCAGCGCCCAGGCCAGTTGCACACGTGCCTTCTGCCCTGTGGACAGCGCTGCATAAGGCGCCCGGAAAAGTACCCCGTCAGCCAGCCCGGCCGCATTCAGCACCTCGATGGCCAGCGCTGCATCGCCCGTCACCTGATACAGGGCCTCCAGTACGGGTTGCGTGCCCAGCGACGGTTCGGCTTCGCCGGGAATCAGCGCCTGCAGACGCACGTTGTCAGGCATCTGCCGCTGTCCTTCATCGACCCGGTACAGCGGATCCTCCCGGCCGGTAGCGGCCCCGATCAGCAACCGAAGCAGCGTGGTTTTGCCACTACCGGAGGCACCTACCACGGCATTGACCGTACCCGGTTCCACCCGAAAGTCAGCGTGCCGAAAGACGTAGGTTTCAATGTCGCGTTCCTCAACGCCAAACGCCTCCAGCGCTACCCGCACGGGCTCCGAGAGTCCTTCGAGGTTCAGTCGATGACGATAGGTTTTGGTCACCCGCTTCAATACCACCGGTCCATTCAGCGGCGCCACCGGCGTAAAGCGCGGCCGATAAAGACGTCCTCCATGCGTGCGGGCCAGCTCATCTTCCTGCAGAAAACGATCAATGGCTTTCCGGGCCGTCGCATCGAGCGGCAGGTACAGAACAGGACGGCCAGTGCCTGTTTCGAACAGAAAGACAAACCCGGCCTTTTCCATAAACGGATGAAAACGGGCCATCTGCGCGACGGTCTCAATGACCCTTTTGGACCGACGCATATCAGGAATCCAGTACGTGCGCACCCAGTCGGTCATGCAACGAAGGGCCTGCACGCCCAGTCCATCCGCCCGGTAATCGGGGTGCACGACAACCCGTGCCAGCCGGGCTACGGGCGAACGCGTACGGCCCAGCATCCTCCCCTGCGCTTCCCACCAGGCATCCGGTGGCACATGCTGGTCGGGATGAAAAGGATGGTCGAACCATGTCGGGGGAAAGATGCGGCGGCGGATATCACGATCCAGCGTGCCATCAGGCCGACGGCGATGCAGCAGGGGCAGAGGTGGATCGACCCGTACATACCCTACCACTTCGGGCTCGTAGGGCTGGCGATCGATCAATTCCAGGATCAGAAAGCGCGAAGCACGCGTCGCGTCCCGCAGATCATGAAAGCGCATAGGGCCATGGCTGGCCGGACAGTCGGGACGTGCGTTAGCGACGCGATAGGTGCCGCACTGCTCGCAGTACCAGAGCGCCAGTACACGTTCTCGCGAAGCGTAGTGATACTGCTCCAGCTCGACAATGGCGGCATAGTCGCGTTCGTAGCGGGCTTCTCGGGCCCGAAGCTGGTACCGATAGAGTACCCGTTCCGAAAAGAGGGAGCGACGCTCCAGCGTATAGGTTCGTTCAAACAGCGGCCAGACGGGCACGCGGGCAGTCCGCAGCGTGTAGTCATCGAAGCCAGGTTGGGCCCGGTCGGCAGTAAGGTGTACGCGTTGCCCGACACGTAACCACTGAGCCACCGTGCCCGTCATGGGCAGTCGCCAGCGCGTTCCCTCCTCGGTCTCCACCTCCACGAAGGCCAGGTAACGGTACGAGGGCCGTGCCAGCTCAATCGCTGTAATCTGCCCGCGCATCGGATCGTTCTGGTCAGATAGCGGTTGCAAAGCTCGCTTCCATAACGTTTTTTATGCACGGCGTTCCTGGCCTGACCAGAAGATTGCGTGCTGGTAACAGCTTATGACCACCGCCTTTGCCTGGAATCCATCCCACGAATCGCATTACGAAGTCGGACACGTCGAGCGGCCAGAGCGGCTGGCAGTGATCCAGCAACGGCTTTTGTCGTTGCCGATCTGGAACCGCTTACAGCATACCGAACCGTTGCCGGTCGATCTGGGCGTGGCTCGCCTGGTACATCGCCCCACCTACCTGGAGCGTTTGCAACAGGCATTGCAGCGCGCCCCCACCCGTCTCGACCCGGACACCTACGTGCAGCCCGCGAGTCTGGCTGTCGCGCTGGAAGCCGTCGGAGCCCTGCTGGCCGTCGCTCGAACCGTACTTGAGGGGCACGCCGACAATGGCTTTGCGGCCATTCGCCCCCCGGGCCATCATGCCACCCCTGAACGTGCCATGGGCTTCTGCCTGCTGTCGAACGTAGCGATTGCGGTTCGCTGGGTGCAGCAGACCTTTGGCGTCGAACGGGTCGCCATCGTGGACTTTGACGTGCACCATGGCAACGGCACACAGGAGGTCTTCTACGAAGATCCCAACGTACTTTTTCTGAGCGTCCATCAGTTTCCCCACTATCCCGGCACCGGCCGCATGGAAGAGATCGGTGCAGGACGTGGCCGGGGCACTACGGTAAACGTTCCGCTGCCTGCTTACACGGGCGACGATGGCTGTCTTGAAGCATTTCGTCGCCTGCTGGGCCCGGTGGTGCGTCGCTTTCGACCGGAGGTGCTCTTTGTATCGGCTGGCTACGATGCACACTGGCGCGATCCACTCAGCGCCATGCAGCTCACCGTGACAGGCTACGCCCAACTGGTCTACGAACTCATGGAATGGGCCGATGCCTGCTGCGACAACCGCCTGATCATGACGCTGGAAGGCGGGTACGACACGGAAGCGCTGGCAGCCAGCATAACAGCTTCCATCACCCGCCTGCTCGATCCGATGGCCGACATCGAAGATCCGATCGGTCCGGCTCCCCATGAAACCACCGACGTACGAGATCTGATTTACGAACTGCGTCTGCTGCACAAAGTAGCCTGAAACCATGCGTACGATTATTGAACCCTTTCGCATCAAGGTCGTCGAGCCGCTGCGCTTGACCACCCGCGAAGAACGCCAGCGGTTGATTCGCGAAGCCCACTACAATCTGTTCAATCTGCACGCCGACGACGTGCTCATTGACCTGCTGACCGATTCGGGCACCTCGGCCATGAGCAGCACCCAGTGGGCAGCGATCATGCGCGGCGACGAAAGCTACGCGGGCTCCCCATCCTACTACCGCTTCGAGGAAGCCGTGCGCGCCCTGATGCCCTTCCGTCACATTATCCCCACGCACCAGGGCCGCGCTGCTGAAAAGATCCTGTTCACGATTGTCGGCGGGCCTGGACGCATCATTCCGAGCAATACCCATTTCGACACGACCCGTGCCAACATTGAGGCCACCGGTGCGGAAGCTATCGATCTGGTCATTCCAGAAGGCCGGGATCCTGAAAGCCGTCATCCTTTCAAGGGTAACATCGACCTGGATCGGCTCGAGGCGCTCCTGCGCACGCATCGCGATCGTGTGCCCCTGGTTATGCTGACCCTTACGAACAACGCAGGGGGCGGCCAGCCTGTCTCCATGGAAAACATTCGGGCTACGCACGAGATCTGCCAGCGTTACGAAGTGCCGCTGTTTTTCGACGCGTGCCGCTTCGCCGAAAATGCCTATTTCATC
>JAUZRN010000046.1 GCA_030950375.1 Rhodothermus sp.
CGGCTGCGTCAACGTACGCTCACCCACCCGAAGCACCACCACATAACGACCCGACGACCAGGCGCCCGTCGCCAGCTCCACCTCCTGCGCCGCCGGCAACCCAAAACGTGTGCTTCGCATGGCTCCTTCCGTTTTCGGTTAGGGAAAGGTTTTCTGCGCAACCGAGAACGGCCGGTGACAGAAGGGGTCACCACTTCGCCGTGGTTATGGCAAAAGAAAATACAAACAGAAGGGTCTGTCAAGCCCTGGTGGTGTCTCCATGGGGTGGTAGCTCAGGCGCTTGTTTTGGTTGGGAGATGGAGTTGCTGTCGGTTATGGGTTGGGAGGAAGTCAGGGAAAAAACGCTTTGCTGCATGTTTGGCGTGAGTGCTGGGGAGTGCCTTGCCGTGGAGCCCAGCAATTCTGCTCCCCCTTGGAGGGGGAGCAGGCCGAAGGGCCTGAGGGGGTGTCTGTTGGAAGGCAGCGTTGCCGTCAGAAACAGCGTAGCCGCTGGATCATGGGTGAGATGGTTGGCCCCTCCCCATGTCCCTTTCTCCGGTGGGGAGGGGGAACGCATCAATACCGGTCGGTCTGCTACCCAGCGGCCGCGTCAGATCCGCCAGGGTCCAGCAACCAGAGCCTCTCCTCCCCCTTCGAGGGAGAGCTGTCGCGAAGCAACTGAGGGGGTGCCTGTTGGAGGACAGCGTTGCCGTCAGAAGCTGCCTTAGATGCTTACCGTTGCCGTTTCGGTCAGTGCGTTGCTGCTGGCGCTGGCTTTTTCTTCGGAGGCAGGTCGTTGCCGCGGGGGACGAAAGCCTGAATGCCGGTGATTTCGCGGCCGAGAATCAGGCCGTGAATGTCGTAGGTGCCCTCGTAGGTATTTACGCTTTCGAGGTTCACCATGTGGTGAATGACCCGGTAGTCGCCCACGATCCCGTTGGCGCCGTGCATGTCGCGCGCCATGCGCGCAATTTCCAGCGCTTTGCCCGCATTGTTGCGTTTGGCCAGGGAGATCTGCGCAGGGGTTACCTTACCTTCATCGGCCAGTTGCCCCAGCCGGAAGGCCAGCAGTTGCATCTGGGTAATCTCGGTAAGCATATGGGCCAGCTTTGTCTGGATGAGCTGCATGGCTGCCAGCGGGTAGCCGAACTGGGTGCGTTCCATTACATAGCGCCGCGTGCGCTGGTAGCAGTCTTCAGCCGCCCCTACGGTTCCCCAGGCGATGCCGTAGCGGGCATTGCTCAGGCAGGAGAACGGTCCGCGCAGTCCCCGTACCCCCGGCAGTACGTTTGCATCAGGCACGAACACGTCTTCCATAACGATCTCACCGGTTGACGAGGCGCGCAATGACATTTTGTTTTTGGTTTCCGGTGTTGAGAGGCCAGGCATGTCGCGCTCGAGGATGAAGCCCATGATGTCGCCCTCGTCGTCCGGATGTTCTCGGGCGCGGGCCCAGACCACGGCAATGTCGGCGATGGGTGCGTTCGTGATCCAGGCTTTTGTACCGTTGAGAATCCAGCCGCCGTCGACGCGTCGGGCCGTCGTTTCCATCGAGCCCGGATCGGAGCCGTGATCGGGTTCGGTCAATCCGAAGCAGCCGATCAGCTCTCCGGTAGCCAGCTTGGGCAGGTATTTGCGCTTTTGTTCTTCGGTGCCGTACTTCTCGATCGGAAACATGACGAGCGACGACTGGACCGACATGAACGAGCGGTACGCTGAATCGACGCGTTCCAGCTCACGCGCAATCAGTCCGTAGGCCGTGTAACTGGTGCCACCGCCGCCATATCGGGGGTCGATCGTTGCGCCCAGCAGGCCCAGCTCGCCCATTTCGCGCGGAATCTCTCGGTGAAAGATGCCCTGCTGGTTGCCTTCGAGCGCTCGGGGTTCGAGGCAGCTCTGCGCGTACTCGCGTGCCGTCTCCATGATCAGGCGGTCCTCTTCCTTCAGCATCGACTCGAAGAGGAACGCGTCATCCGGGTTGAAGGGGAACGAGCCCATAGTGCTTTCAATCTTTTGGGTTGGCAAACCTTATCCGTAATTCCAGTTCACGCCACGGCCCTGTTCGGGATCCGGATAGTGCCAGGTAACGGCACCCTGATCGCAGGCGTACATGCAGGTGCCACATTCGATACAGTCTTCGAACTGAAAGTGCACCTGCCCCTGCTCATCAATTGTATAGCAGTTGGCCGGGCACACATAGGTGGTCGCTTTGTGCGGGCAGCGTGTGTTGCAGATGTCGGTATCCACCAGGATGTGCGGCCGGGCGTCCCGGCGTTCCTGGTTACGGTAGTTGACTTTTCCGAGGCGTTCGGCAATGGTCATGACATCAGAGAGATTTCCAGGCACGGTAGGTAAGTTTCAAGAGTTCCAGGGGAGAGCTATGGCGACGGACCACCTTGCGCAGGATCTGGTGCAGTTTCGGAGTCGGCCGGTTCTCCACGCGGAAGAATTCTCGGCCCAGCTCGCACACCAGGCGGGGCATGCGTTCGTACATCACCGGTTCATGAAGCAAACGGACAGCCGCCTGGAAGTTCCGCATGTTCTGGAGGACGTAGCTCTGTTCCAGGCGTTCGCGGTAGCGGCGGAGCATGGCGGCTGAAAAGTCGCCGGCCTGGCGAGCTTCAAGGACGGTTTCGGCAGCGAGGATGCCCGAATGCATCGCGAAATCCATGCCTTGAATGGCTTTGCCAGCGTTCAGCAGCAGGTTGGCCGCTTCGCCGGCTACCAGCACGCCATCGGCGTACACTTCGCGCGGCATGGCGCGCAGGTCGCCAGTGGAGACTACGTGTGCCGAGTACTCGACGACTTCACCGCCCCGGATCATGTCGGCCACCACAGGATGCGCTTTGAAGCGGTCCAGCAGCTCGTAGGGTTTTTTACGCTTGCGGCGCAGGTCGGCCATGCCGAGCACCAGTCCGATCGACACGGTAGTCCGATTCGTATAGAGAAAGCCTCCGCCCTCAACGCCATCGGTGATGGCCCCGATGAACTCATTGGCCAGGCCGCTGCGCTCGGAGAGCTGGAAGCGGTCTTCCAGCACGTTGCGGTCGAAGCGGAGCACTTCTTTTACGCCGACCGCCATATGCTCATCGGGAACGTATTCGGCCTGCAGGCCGATCTGGCGCGTGAGCAGATTATTGACGCCTTCGGCCAGGATGACGCAGTCGGCGTAGAAGCGCTCACCGCCGGCCTCGACGCCCACGACGCGCCCGTCTTCGACCAGCAGGCGCTCGACGAGAACGTCGAAGGCCAGCAGGGACGCGTCGGCGCAGGCACTCTGGTCGATCACTTCCTGCACCTTGTCGGCCAACCATCGATCGAATACAGCCCGCAGTATCGTGACGCCCATGTAGGGCGGTGTGTCGTAGTGCGTCGACTTGAAGTCGATTGAAAAGGCCGATTGCTCGTCGAGAAAGGTGAGCCGTCGGTGGTTCACGAAGCGTTCGAAGCCGGCGTTCGGGTCGTTCCAGTATTCAGGCACCAGGCGGGCCAGGTCGGTGCCCCAGAGCACGCCGCCCGATACATTTTTGGCGCCGCTATAAGCGCCCCGTTCGATGAGTAGGAAAGGCACTTCGTGGCGGGCCAGCACCATGGCCGCGCTCAGGCCGGCAATGCCGCCACCGACGATGATACAACCAAAGCGTTCCGCTTCCATCAGCTTTCGGCCTTGATTCGGCGTATTTCTTCGATGAGCAGGGGCAGGATCTGATAGAGGTCGCCCACAATGCCGTAGGTAGCGATGTTGAAGATCGGGGCATCCGGATCTTTGTTGATCGCCACGATCACTTTGCTGCCAGCCATGCCCGCCACGTGCTGAATGGCACCGGAGATGCCGACAGCGATATAGAGCGTGGGGGAGACCACCTTACCGGTCTGGCCGACCTGCAATGAAGCGGGGAAGAGGCCTGCTTCGATAACCGCTCGTGAGGCGCCAATGGCCGCACCCAGTTCCCGAGCGAGTGCTTCTACCAGTTTTTTTCCTGCTTCGTCGCGTACGCCGCGTCCAGCCGCTACGATCACGTCGGCCTCGGAAAGATCCATCTGTCCGGTTGTACCGGTGATGATCTCACGCAGTGTAGCGCGCAGGGTGGCGGTGTCGAACGTGAAAGGTACCCGGACAATTTCCGGCTCGGTGGGCGTCTCATCTGGCCGTGCGTCGTAGGAGCCGGCCCGAATCGATACCAGGACGGGGTGTTCGGCAGCCTCGGTATCGGCCAGCACGCGGGCAGCCATGACAGGGCGCGTGGCTGTCACGGAAGCACCCGTCTCGAAGGCGGCTACGTCAGGTAAGGTCGCAGCGCCGACGCGTGCGGCCAGGGCTCCGAGCACGTCTTTGACCGATTCGGTAGAGGGGAAGGTCATCAGCGTTGGCCGGGCCGCATGAAAAACGGCTTCCAGCGCAGCCAGCACCGGGGCATTCAGGTGCTGGGACAGCACAGGATGCTGCACCAGATAAAGCTGATCGATGCCATAAGGCTGCAGGGCTTCGACAAAGCGTTCCGCCTCGGGATGCAGCACGCAGGCGGCCAGCCGGACGCCGTCGCGTCGGGCCAGTTCTCGGGTGCGTGTGAGCGCTTCGAGCGCAACGCGTGCCGGGCGGTCCTGCTGGATCGGAATATAGCAGAGGTAGATACTCATGGCTACAACACACGGGCTTCTTCACGAAGGAGACGAACCAGTTCGCGAACCTTTTCGGCCGGCTCCCCTTCCAGCTTGCGGCCGGGTGTTCGTGGAGGCATCGGCCGGTAGCCGGTCACGTGCGTGCGGGGCCGAAGCTGTTCGGGCGTCAGGCCCAGCGCCGAGAGGGTGAGCCGCTCGATAGGCTTGCGGCGGGCCTGCATGATGCCTCGAATCGATGGAATGCGGGGATCGTTCATGTCGTTGGAAATGGTCACCAGGCCGGGTAGTGCCAGCTCGATGATTTCCCGGCCGGCATCCCCCTGGCGGGTGACTACCAGGCGGTCCGCTTCGTAGGCCAGTCCTACCGCGTTGCTCACGTAAGGCAATCCCAGGAGCTCGGCCAGCATCGTACCGGTCAGGCCGGCATCGGTATCCTGGGCCTGCTTACCGGTAAAGATAGCATCATAGCTACGTCCCCGAAAAAAGGCAGCCAGGACCGTTGCCACAGTGGCCGAGTCCCAGCCGGAGGCGTCGGCCTCGATGTGGTAGCCCCGTGCGGCGCCCATGGCCAGCGCCTTGCGAATCGTTTCTGCCACCGACGCCGGACCGATGGCAACGACCTCGACCGTACCGCCGTGCTGCTCGACCAGCTGCAGCGCGCCTTCGACGGCCGAAGCGTCATAGGCATTGAGCACGTGACGTTCCACATCAAACTGCAGACGCCCCTCCACAATGCGAAAAGGTGCCTGAATATCCGGTACCTGTTTGATGCAAACGCAGATGTTCATGGCAATTCGGACTGATTCAGTGCGGCTTACAGTTTACGAAATTCCAGGCTATGGAAAGAAAGCGCTTTTTGGATTCTTTGCAGAAGTTGCCCTCCGACCCGCTCAAAAATAAACGACGCGACTCCCACGTTTCAAAAGCAGAAGGAGACTTTTCAGGAACACCATCACGTTGCGGTATGAAGCACTGGCTTGTCTTCGGGCTGGGCAGTCTCTGGCTGGCCGCCTGCGGTGTCGAAGCGCCCCCAACCGTCCCTGCGCTTCCCAGGCCTCTGGAGACCTGGGACCTGGAGCCGGTGGAGGTACTGGGGGAAGAATCCGATTCGCTGCTGCTGGGAGAGATCGGCAGTGTGGGCGTCGATTGCCAGGATCAGATCGTAATAGCAGACCAACAGGCCAATCAGGTCTATGTCTTTACGCCATCGGGACGGCTGATCCGGAAGTTTGGCGCCACCGGTGAAGGGCCCGGAGAGTTTATGCGGCTCTACAAGGTAGTGGTGGGTGTCAACGACTCGCTGTACGCCTGGGACTGGCAGCTTGCGCGCGTCAGCGTTTTTCACGAGTCAAGCGGTTTTGTGCGTAGGCTGACCTTCACCTGGGAGGGAGCTGGGGCACCCCGATGGTTTCCTTTTGGCATCACGCCGCTGGCGGCTACGGAGCAAGGACTCTGGGTACACTACGTCCGGCCCTACAGCGCGGACGAAGACCTGAATCAGCCGCATCCCGTCCTCATCTTTCGCGCTGATTATCAGGGGCGCATTATACCGGATACGCTGCTGGAAGTGGAAGGCAAGGCACCCCTGGTACTCCAGGCAAATGGGGGCATACTGGTTATGGATCGACCCTTTGCCATAGAAACGGTGATGCAGATAGATAAAAAGGGGCGGCTCTGGTGGGGGCGTACCGATTCGCTGAAAATCCTGCGCATGGATCCTGACGGCAAACTGTCCGTCATGTTGCATTATGCACTTGCGCCTGTCCCTGTTACGCAGGATGATCGAGATTCGGTGTTGCAGCGTGATTATGCGCGGCGCATTATCGAGGGGACGGGCTTTCAGTTTCCTCCTTACAAGCCGGTGTTCACCACGTTTGCCCTGGGGCCGGATGGGTCCATCTGGGTGCGGCTCAGTCCGTCTGCCGGAAGTGGCCAGACGCGCTGGCTGATCTTCGACGAACAGGGACGCCTGGTAGCCGACACCTATTTGCCCACCGAAGTTGTGGAGATTGCCGTCGGTGCCCATATTGTTGCCGGCCGCACGCACGATCGGGTACGGGTGCTTCTTTTCCGTCGGCCGGAGATAGCCGTCTGATGCTGCAGCATGCGTTGCTACAGTAACAATACACGGGTACCCCGATAGGCTCTGGTTCTTTGACGTGTTACGTCGGGTATCAGGGGTATGCTGTCGGCAGCTTCAATACGATAGGGCCAGCTTCTGATCGAAGCGATCGGGGGCAACGTATCGTGTGTGAAAGCGCAGCCAGTCTTCAGGAAAACGACGGTAGACCGGATCGTCCCAGAGTCGTCCAGGTGGGGTGTCGTAGCTGGGTTGCCCGTGATAGGGAAGCGGGCGCACGGTGCGGGAGAACGTCGTGTTGTAGTCGCCGTCTTTGACCCAGCCATCGCCGATCAGTACAAAGTCACGCTTCCAGCCCCGGGGTGGATCGGGCAGGGCCGGAAAGTGAAGGATAAGCTCATCGCCGGCGTTCATGATCACGTAGCGGTCATCAATCCGAGCCAGGAGTTCGCGTACGTCGCCGAAGCGTGTGTAGTAGCCTTCCAGGTCGCGCCAGCGCTGGGCTGTAGCGGCCAGGGTGTCGTAGATCGGGATCTCGGGAGCAGAACGTTCAGGCTGTACGGTGGCCGAGTAGCCCCGGTAGCGTAGTAGCGCCTGCTCGGGTTGCAGGCGTGTGGTGCGGAGCAATGTGTCCGGATAGGCTTCAGCCCAGCCGATCCAGTCCCAGTAGATTTCCAGGTTGGTGTGGAGTCGTACACGGTAAGGGCCACCTTCAGGAAACTGATCGGTCAGGTCGATCACGATCGTCTTCAGGCGTCCAGCCGGGAAACCCAGGTCCGGGTAGGCGACGCGCCAGCTGCCGTGGCTGTCGGGCACTTCGACACGCAGGCCGCGGGGCCGAGGATGGTGGCCCTGACTGATGGCCACGTTGATGGAGCTGTCGGTGGGACGCAGCCAGCCATAGGCGATCAGGTAGAGGGGGCGATCGGCCGGTAGGGCGGGGCCCAGGTGTAGCTCGATAAAATGCGGCTCGGCAATACCCTGGTAAGCGCCGAGGGCAAAGCTGTCGAAATAGCGTCCGTCGCGGTGTTGCACCAGGGCGGTGACGTCACGTCCATGATGGTCGATGGCACGGGCGATGGGTTGCACCGGACCCGTGGTGTAGAGCCGAAGTGCGCGTGGAGGAAACGCGAACCGCTCATCTACCCAGATTTCGGTGTTTTCGGGATGATCGACCACCAGCAACGAGACGTGATCGAAAAAGTGCGTTTCCCACAGTTCGGCCGTAATGCGCACGTCGTAGACGCCGTTGCGGGGACGGAGCTGGTCTCCGCGGATTTTGATCCAGTCTTCCGTCTGAGCAATGTCTCCGGTTTCCTGCGCATTGATGCGCAGGCCCAGCGGTGAGCCCCAGATGAAATCGGTTACGAAGACCATGCGTTCGCCGTTGAAGGTAAAGACCCAGGGACAGGAGCCTTTCAGACGCTGGGTGGCCTGGACGGTCTGATTGGCAGCCAGGTTGAATTCGGCCTGTACGTTGCCGTTAGGCCAGATGATGCGGGCCAGGGGTACGCGTTCTTCCAGGCCAAGCCCGAAGTGGACGACCGGGGCCTGGATAACCTGTTTCTGATAGATTGTGCCGGCGCGGATATCGATGACCCCGCCGATGCCGAAGCTGTTGATGCGCTGGTCGCCTACGACGACGGCCTGTGGGTGGAGCTGGGTCCATGCGTAGGGGGCATCGCTCTGGTTGAGCAGACGAATGGGGATTCCGTCCGGTTGGATAGCAACGAGATCCAGACGGCCATCCTGGTTGAGGTCGGCGGCATCGAAGGTCTGTGCGGTGAGGGGTAATGGCTCAGGGCGCAGGTGGCCATGGGCGTCAGTGAGCCAGATCCAGGTCTGTGTGGGGATTGTGGTGATCAGGTCCTGGGCACCGTTGTTATCAAGATCGGCGGTAAAAAGGTGGGCCTGACGGCAGGTGGGCTTCTGGAGGGTAGGTGTCCGGGAGGGCAGGGAAAATATTTGCCAGGAGCGGGTGCGTGGGTGGTAAGCAAGTTGCTGGAGGGAGCCGTTCGGACGCCACAGAATCAGTTCGAGGCGGCCGTTGTGGTCAAGGTCGGCCGAGGTGATGGCGCAGCTTGTGGTGGGAGGCAGGGTGGTGTCGGGAATGAAAAGCCCCTGGCGTTCGTTGCGCCAGAGGTGCAGGGTACCGTTGAGGTCCAGCATGGCCAGATCGGGGTCGCCATCGCTGTCGAGGTCGCTCCAGGTGAGCTGGTGGGGGGCGATGTCGAAGGCGTGCTGGAGCTGGAAGGTGTGGTCTCCGTTATTGCGCATCCAGAAAAGACCGGAGGTTGTGCCGAGCAGCAGATCGAGGTCGCCTTCCAGATCGAAGTCGGCCACCCAGAGGCCGGTGAAATCGTCAACGGAGAACATGGGCAGAGGGACTTCGGTGAAGGCACCGTCAGCTTTCTGGTGGTAGAGCCGGACACCTTCGCGGCCCAGCAATGCTATGTCCATCCGAAAGTCGTTATCAAAATCAAGCAGGGCCATGGTGTTGACAGGGGCGGCGAATGAGGGGAGCGGTCCGGGGCGATGTAGTGTGATACCGTCGTCAAATTGTACGTCGCGTGCATGTATCAGCAGCACCGATGGGTTGGCTTCAGCGGTTTTCCAGATGACACGAACGGCCTGCACCGCTTCGTCCACCAGTAGTTCGGTTCGAAAGGTCATCAGCGTATCGGGAAGCGCAAAAGTGGCTCGGGGAGGAGTAAGGCGTAGCGGTTCAAAAAGCGGTGGACTGAGCACGTCGGGTGGTGGTTGTAGCGCAGCCAGGTCGGTCCGGAAAGCCGGGTGTTGGAGCAGGGTGTTGCGCAGAAAACGTACCTGTGTGGTCAGGGCGGCCCAGTCGGGTTGTTGCGTCAGGGGAAGCAGCTCCTGCCAGACGGTTTGCGCGTCTTCTGGCCAGGTGTTAACCAGCGGTTGCAGACGGGTGATCGTTTCCTGTAGCGTTTGGGCATCCTGCTGGATGATAGCACGGCGCAGGCGTTCCAACCAGAGCGCCTGGTTGTCAGGATGGCGGTGCAACATGCGGGCCAGCAGCGTATCGGGCGTCAGCGTGTCGGCCAGGGACGGATGGGCTTCAAGGAGCTGGAAAAGCAGATAAGCAGCTTCCAGATCAGACGGATCAAGCTGCAAGGCAGCCTCCAAATGGGCGCGGGCCGTTTCCAGCTGTTCTTCAGCCAGCGCCATTCGTGCCAGCAGCACCTGAATGCGGGCGCTTTCCGGGGCCAGGCGAGCCGCTTCGTTCAGGTAGCGGCGGGCGGCTTCCAGGTCGTTGCGGCGCAGGGCCAGCAGACCCAGGTTGGCCCAGGCAGCCGGCTCGCCAGGCGCCAGCTCGGTTACCCGTTCAAGCAGCGTGCGGGCTCCCCGGTCTTCGCCAGCCTGCAGCGCGGCCAGCCCTGTATAGAAGGCAGTGACAGTCTCCTGATAAGCGTCGGTGCCAGGTGACGGCACCAACGGCGTGCGGCGGCAAGCGGCCGTAATAAGGGTAAGTAGGAATAGGACTACGGGTACGGCAGGTCGGCCTGATAGCATCGCTTCTGATAAACAGGAATCACAGAGATACTGCAAGTTAGCGTCCTCAGCAGGTTGGGGCAAGGCTTGTCTTGCAGGCAATGGCTGAAGGCAGTTGTTTTACATAGCGCAGTTAGTTTAGTGGTCAGGTCCCCATGAGTGATCCTCGATAGAAAGTGGCACTGGAAGCTAAAGCATTGGGGGGCGTGAGCAAGGTCCCTCCAGCGTTTCGCGACGACTTTTCCTGAAGAGGTTTCTAATGTATGCAGGACCCACCGCATGCAGGGGGCAGATCAAACGGCTTCCTGTTGCCGGGGAGGGAGAAAGAAGAGCCTCCACCGTTCTGGCTATCGTCCCAGGCCCAGATGTTTTTGTTCGGCGAGAGCTTCCTCAGGCCCTCTGGGCCGATTGTGGCAGAGCTGATGGATGGCTCTAACAACCCTTCTTTTCTTGACTTCCTCCTTCCCTCTGAGGAAGGGATTCCGACCATCTTCGCCAATCCAACCGCCGAGCCGTTTCTGACGGCAACGTTGTCTTCCAACAGACACCCCCTCAGGCCCTTCGGGCCAGCTTCCCCTCAAAGGGGGAGCAGATGTTCTGGATGAGCACATAACGCTTACGCTGGTATGAGGGCCAGCTTTCGGGCAAGCTTCTTCGTTACGTCCCCCCTCTCCGCTGGGGGGGGGGCAACCCGCTCCGTCCGATTGGGCTGCTGGCTTTTCTGATCCTTGAGCACGCAGCCAGAAAGACACCCCCTCAGTCCTTGGCCCAGCTTCCCCTTGAGGGGGAGCGGATTTTTTGAGGTTTCAGGGAAAGGCAACCTCAGCGCTACACCAGAGAACGAGAAAGCTCTTTTCCTTTAGGACAGCGTTCAGATAGCCTTCCGGATGGCTTCGACGGCTGCCGGATCTTCGAGGCTGCTCAGGTCGCCCGGATCCTGACCCAGATAGGTTGCCCGGATCACACGGCGCATGATCTTGGCATTGCGTGTTTTGGGTAGTGCCGTCACGAATCGAATCTCACGGGGTTTCAGGGGTTTACCCAGCGCGGCGACCACGCGGTCGATGAGCTCCTGTCGGAGTGTTTCGGAGGGCTCCATGCCGGGTTTGAGCACGACGAAAGCAACCACCGCTTCGCCTTTGACCTCGTGTGGGACGCCGATAGCGGCACTTTCGGCTACGGCTTCGTGGGCATTCAGGATGGCCTCGACTTCGGCAGGTCCCAGGCGTTTGCCCGCCACTTTGATCGTATCGTCGGAGCGGCCCAGGATGTACCAGAGGCCATCGCGGTCGACGGCGGCAAAGTCACCATGGACCCAGAGGCCTTCAATGCGTCGCCAGTAGGTATCGAGGTAGCGCTGGCGATCGCGCCAGAAGCCGCGCGTCATGCCAATCCAGGGCTTGCGGATAACCAGTTCGCCAACGGCTTCGCGTACGGGACGTCCCTGTTCATCCACGACGTCGGCGGCCATGCCCGGTACCGGTCCCGAAAAAGCGCATGGCTTGAGTGGTCGGAAGAAATTCCCACAGAGAATGCCGCCAGAGATTTCCGTGCCGCCGGAGTAGTTGAGGATGGGTTTTTCGCGGTTGAGCACCTGTTCGAAGCACCAACGCCAGGATTCCGGATCCCAGGGGCTGCCGGTCGAACCAACGGCTCGCAGGGTTGATAGATTGTGACGGCGGATGGGCGCTGGACCATGCGGCCGTAAAGCCCGGATCAGCGTGGGGGAGATGCCCAGATGAGTCACCCGGTGCTGTTCGACCAGGGCCCAGAGACGGTCGACGTCCGGATAGTCGGGCGCGCCGTCATAGAGTACCATGGTGGCGCCAATGAGCAGCGTGCCGAAGACCAGCCAGGGGCCCATCATCCAGCCCATGTCGGTGACCCAGTACATGGTTTCGCCGGGCTTGAGGTCCATGCACTGGTACATGTCCTGCGCAGCTTTGACGGGAAAGCCGCAATGGGTATGGACGGCTCCTTTGGGACGGCCCGTGGTCCCGCTCGTGTAGATCACCATAAGCACGTCTTCAGCGTCGGTGTGCACCGTTTCAGCTTCGGCCGGCTGGGGCCAGACGAGCTCATGCCACCAGTGGTCGCGTCCCGGCTGCATGGGTACCGGGGTACCGTCGGCTTCCATCCGGCGGTAGACGATCACGTGCTGCACGCTCGGACAATCAGCCAGCGCCTCGTCGGCCACCGGCTTCAGATAGACAGGACGGCCACGCCGGTAAAAGCCATCGGCTGTGAACAGCAGACGGGCTTCCGCGTCCTGGATCCGGGTGCGGACGGCCTCGGGTCCGTAGCCACTGAAAAGTGGCAGAACGATACCACCCAGTTTGATGACCGCCAGAAAGGCGATCACCAGCTCCGGCGTCATGGGCATGAAGAGGGCAGCAACGTCGCCTTTCTGAAAGCCCAGCGTCTGCAGCGCCCGCGCGCAGCGACATACTTCGGTGTACAGGCCTGCATAGGTCAGCGTGCGTCGCGTTCCTTCTTCACCCTCCCAGCGTAGTGCAGTACGGTTGGCTACGTCTGTCTGCTGCCATTTGTCCAGCAGATTGTGCACGATGTTGAGCTGGCCGCCGACACACCAGCGGGGAAAGGCCGGTCCCTCGCTCAGATCCAGGATATGCGTGTAAGGGCGATAGAATCGAATGTCCAGGTCTTCCAGTACGGCCGGCCAGAACCACTCCGGGTCGTCGACCGAGCGTGCCAGCAGCTCGTCCAGCGAGCCAATGCCGTGGCGATTCATGAACCGCTGCAGGTTGCTGGCCGCGATCCACTCTGGCCGTGGCTCCCAGACTACGGGCTGATTAAAAGGAAACGTTTCAGTAGTCGAATAAAAAGCGCTTCCGGTCTGCATCATGGGATTACAGAGGGTTGGATACGGAGCGTGTCTTTCACAATGATACGGGGTGGAGCAAGGTCGACGCAAGATCGTTAGGATGACAGTTTCGCGCAGAAAGGTTAAGCTTGAGGTGCCATGGCCGTTTCAAAGGTTACGCGTAGTGAGGAAGAATGGCGGCGGTTGCTGACGCCAGAGCAATATCACGTCTTGCGGGAGCATGGTACCGAGCCGGCTTTCACCGGCAAGTACTGGAATCACAAAGCGCCCGGCATTTACCGGTGTGCTGGATGCGGATTGCCGCTGTTTTCCTCGGAGACCAAGTATGATTCCGGAACCGGTTGGCCAAGCTTTTACGCGCCGATTGATCCGGCGCACATAGAAACATCAGACGACTATCGCCTGGGGATGCATCGCACCGAAGTACACTGCGCAGCTTGTGGGGGCCATCTGGGCCATGTGTTTCCCGACGGTCCGCCGCCCACGGGATTGCGCTATTGCATCAACTCCGCTGCGCTGGTGTTTGAGCCGGCCGATCAGGCACGCTGAGCTTCCAGGGGTTGTGCAGACGCTTTCGTTAGCATGTGGGCGTCGAGCGAGTACGGTCCGGCGCCAAAGATGCTGTACACAACCAGAAGAAACAACACCAGTGCCGATAGCTCCAGGGACTGGCTGGTGGACAGCAGCCCTTCCTGCAGATGCAGGAAGAAGGTCGCTACGAACAGGATGGGTACCTGGACCAGAGCAGCCAGGCGCGTCAGTAAGCCGACAGCCAGCATCAGACCGCCGGCCAGATGCGCCAGGGCCACATAGTGAACAGCCGCCATGGGTAGAAACCAGTCCAGCTTCTGGCCTTCAACGAAGGCCATAATGCGGGAAGCGTCGGCCACAAATAGCCAGCCGCGCACGAAAAGCGCAATACCTAGGTACATGCGGATCAGATCGTAGCCCAGTAGTCGATGTGCTTCGATCCAGGCGCGCAGCTCATTGGGCGTCCTCATGGGGTCTCGGAGTTATGTTAAGATTTCTCAAAGGTAAAATATGTAAATAGTCGTCAGGCGTTCCTGGGAGGCATCTTTTGATTTCAACAGGCGTTAGCGCCCGACGGTACGTCGTTTGAAGTGGTTTTCGGGTAGTAAGACGAATCTTTTGGCTATTCAATGAAGCGCTGGCAAGTGCTGGAACAGGCGTATTTGTTGCGTCGCTGGTGGATGAACCTGCGGGTCGATCGCGTTCGGTTGCCCAGCGGCGAAGAGATTGAGGAGTTTCACGTTATTGAATATCCGGACTGGGTGTGCGTGCTATGTCTGACGGAGGACGAGCAGCTGGTGATGGTAGAGCAATACCGGCATGGGCTGGGTGTGGTCAGCCTGGAGTTACCGGCCGGTGGTATGGAGCCAGACGAAGATCCGCTGGAGGCAGCACGACGTGAGTTGCTGGAAGAAACGGGATACGTGGCAGACCGATGGGAGCCCCTGGGCCGGTGTGCTCCGGATCCCAGTAAACACACAAATCTGGCCCATATCTTTGTGGCACGGGAAGCGCGTCGAGTGGCTGCGCCGCGTCTGGAGCCGGGCGAAGATATGGAGGTGCGCCTGGTGTCCCCGGCCGAAGCACTTCGGTTGGCCGATAAGGGGCAAATCGTGCACGGGATCCATGCTGCCGCCTTATTCTGGGCGCACTTTCGCGGAATCTTGCCCGTGGGACATGCAAGCCGGGCTGCCTGAATCGTTTTTCAGATAGCCCTGGCTGCGAAAACGTCTGTAGCGTCATGCCGACCATACAATCCAGAAGAGCGGCCTGCTGGCCGGGCGGGCTGGCATTGATACTGCTGCTGGGTAGTTGTGGGTCGGAGACTTCGTATCGGGTTGCTCAGTTGCTGTTGCATCGCCAGAGCTGGGACTCGCTTCGGATCGAAGTGCAATTTGTGAGGCAGCAGTGGCTGGGAAGCGCCGAGCCAGTTGTGCCCGATTCGCTGCTGGTGATGCTGCTCAGCGCACGCTACGACACGCTGTACCTGGGTAGCTCACTGCTGGTTTCCATCCCGGATGCTCGACTGGGCGATCGTGAGCGGTTGTTGCTGGAGGTGTGCGGCTGGTTTGAAACCCGTCTGGTGTGCGATCAGCTTGGTCTGAATGCTTCACCCAAACGCATTGTCGTTGAACCCGAGGTGATCTATCCTTTTCGCGGCACAACCGCTCGTCTGTACTATCGGCTACATCCCCGGCTGGAGCGTCAGCGCTATGATGGTGCGGGCTGGGAGCCATTGCCTGTACACCGCTCGGTGCGGGGCTACCTGCTGATGCGCATCGCGGCCGACCCGCAACGTCAGCTCCGGGTGCCCCTCCAAAGCTGGGAAGGGGTGATCGAGCTGACTGCGCTGCCGGCTTTTTCTGACTTTTGGTATGCGTTGCAGCAGCAATTTCGTACCAGACGTCCAGCTATTGTGACGCTTGAGGTGTACGGCGGGTTGGAGCTACCTGAATTGCTGGCCACTGTGACGCGGCGACTGCGTCCCAAGACCGAAGCGGAGCGCAAAGCGGAGGTAGCTCATTTTGCGGGGGAGGCGCTTCGGCAGGTTGTCGAGCATCTCAGTGGCCAGGAGTATCCGATCTGGCTGCGCGTGGAAAGCTGGAGTTTCAATCCGCTGACGTTGCAGTATGTGGTAGAAGTGTCGGCTCGTTGGCGGGAAGGCGGCTGGTTTCAGCCGTTCTATGAACTGTTCGGTGTGCTGACGGTAGCCGAAGATGGCACCCAGGCTGTTTTCCGGTGGGTGTCGGGCAACCAGAGGGCATGGGTGCGCTGGCAGCAACGTGTAGGGCAGGAGCAGGTATTGCCTCTGGTTTCTCTGCCGCCCAGCGCAAACCCGGCTTCCGACGTAGACTTCCCGCCACTGGGATGATCTGTCCGCTACGCCAGAGAATGCAGGTGCATCCTGCTGAACCTCTAAGAGGGGGTTAAGGGCGTTCCCCATCTTGGGAGAGGATGGCCGTGGACGCATCGGCCTGGGCGGGCGTCGGCTCCGGTCGGGTGGGGCGGGCCATCCCGAGGCGGAACCAGGCCACTGTGCGGCGGAGGCGGTCCGCCTTCTCCAGGAGGTCGCGGGCCAGGGAGGCGACGGACTCCGCCTGAACGTTCATTTCTTCTGCGGCGCCCCTTACCGCTTGGACGGCGGATGCATTGGCCTGGCTGATGTGTGCCAGTTCCTCTACCACCTTGGCGATCTGTCCACTGCTGGTAGCAACCTGCTCGGCAGCTGCGGTGTTTTCCTGCACTACGGCGGAAATGCTCTCCACGGCGGAGGAAGCTACCTGGCTCAGCTCCGCCATGGTCCGGGAGGCCTGGACGATCGTCTGAACGCCCTCGTGAACTCGGCGGGAGGTGGTAAGGATGGCCTGGAGGGCCTGACCGGCCTCCTTCGCCATCTGAGCGCCCTGCTGGGTGCAGGCCAGGGCCTCCTGCATCGCCTGGACGGTGGAGCGGGTCCCCTCCTGCACCTCCTGGATGATACGGGCGATTTCCTTGGTGGCCTGGCCCGACCGCTCCGCCAGTTTCCGTATTTCGTCCGCTACCACGGCAAAGCCTCGACCCTGCTCCCCTGCCTGGGCTGCTTCTATAGCCGCGTTGAGGGCCAGCAGGTTCGTTTGCTCGGCGATGTCGTCAATGGTCTCCACGATAGCTCCGATCTGGCTGGTGTGCTCTTCCAGTCGGTGGATGCGCTGGCTTACTTCTGCCACCATCTTCTGCACCGCCCGCATCATCTCCAGGGCCTGCCTCACTGTGTGCGTACCGGCCTCAGCAGTTTCAGCAGCAGACCGGCCTGCGGAGGCGCCCTCTTCTGCGTTCTCAAGGACTGCCTGTACTGCCTCGTGTAAGCGTCCCACATTGACCGAGATCTCTTCCACTGCCCGTGCTTGCTCCCGCGCTCCTTTGGCAATGCCTTCTATGGCCTGGCTGATCTGGTCGACCTGAGAGGTCACCTGATCCAAAGCTTCTGTCTGTCGGCTTGTCCTCAAGACCACCTGCTGGATAACCTCAGCGATCTGACTGGTGGCCTGCTCCGTCTGCTCGGTGGCCGAGCGGAGGTGGGTCCCCGCATCCACCAGGTCCTCCGCCGTCTGCACCGTCTGGGCCAGGGCGTCCCGAACTGCCTGCTTCAGCACCTCGTACCGGTCCGAAAGGTCTTCCTCGGGCCGGTCCACCTCCACCGCCGAGAGGTCAAACCCCACCGAGTCCAGGTAGTCATAGAAGAACGCATCCGTGACCGCCTGAATGTCGTAGTTGAACACCGTGAAGATGGCCCGCTCCGCCCGCTCCCGGGCCCAGGGGCGGAATCGGAAGTGGCGCTTCAGGTGCTTGCGGACCAGGTCCTGGTAGAGGGTGTAACTCCCGATGTACCACTTGAGGGGCAGGTTGATCACATTGTGGACCTTACCGATGTGAAGGCGCTGCTCAAAGTAGGAGATGCCGAACTCTCCACCCCGTTCCGCCTCCTCAAAGATCTGGCGGAAGTAGTCCGCCTGGGTCTTCTCCAGACGCCGACGGAGGGCGTCCACCGAGAGGTTGTGACGGCGCGCGAAGGCCTCAAAGAAGGCACGGGTGGGCGGGAAGGAGAACTGCCAGTCGTAGAACTCCCGGGCCAGGGTGTCCGCCACTCGGTCCGCCCAGCCCCGCAACGCCCGCAGGACCTGGATGTCCTCACGCGTCAGCCGGATGAAGGCCCGTCGGCGCGAAAGGCTGGCCTCCCCGATCCGGTAGGTGGCTGTGAGGCTCCCCATGGAGGATTCTTGTTGTTCTGGGATTATCCTCCAAGTCCTTCTTTCATAAGCATTTTCTGTGCCAGATTGGTTGGTGAAGCTGCCAGTGCCATTGTCCTCTGTCCTCCAAGTCCTCCTTCTATGGGCATTTTTTTCCTGCTCCCCGCCTTATGGGCTTTATGACTATCGACCAATAACGAGGTTGTCGTTTTTAGATGGGGAGTGCCTGGGATTAGCTACTGTTGTCGTTGTTATTGGCCTGAACCGGGCTGGGCAGCAACCGAAAGCGCACAGGCAACTGCATCCGGACGCGCACCGGACGTCCATTCTGCTTGCCGGGGATGAAACGCACCCGGCGGAGCGCTGCCACCGCCGCTGAGTCGAGCAACGGATGTAGTGGCTGAATCACCTGGATGCGTGAAGGACGCCCGTCGGTTTCCACAATAAAGCGCAACACCAGTCGTCCTTCGATACCTGCCCGAATGGCGGCTTCTGGATATTCAATATGGATGTAATAGGCACCCAGACCGCCGATGATCTGGGGCGGCTGCTCTGGGTTTTCAAAAATAACCTCACGGGCCTGCAGGCGCGCAGGGGGCTCCAGGCGCTTACGAAGCTGTAAGGCTTGCAACGTTGAGGTGTCCCGGCTCTCTTTTTTCTGTTCGGGTTCAGGAGGCGCAAAGCGGGTAATAGGCACGCCCGCATCCGCTTGTGCGCGGGCCTCAAGCTGTGTGGCCAGCAAGGCCAGTCTGCGATCTTCATCGACCAGCTGCCATCCTACCGGCCGCGGAGCCGGATACCAGGGCAGGCGGGTAAGCACCAGGAAGAGTGCAAGCGTGCTGGCCAGACAGGCAAGGAGGCGGATTGCATAGGCATGCTTATGCACCTGCAGCCGACGCTGAAGCCGACCCTGACGTCTCAGCCATTGCGAAGCGCCTCGCGCCATGACTGCTTTCTCTTTCGAGAAGTTTCTGTAAAAAACGGTAGATCGTCGAAAAAGTTGCCCGTGTGCCCAGACACTCGCATTTTGAGGGTGCTTTTGCCTAACTTTAGCGCTGCATGTAAGAACGTTCAACCTGACAGGTATCGGCGATGCGCGTGTTCTGGTGGCTACTGTTGTTGATGCCCGGCCTGCTGTATGGTCAGGAGCAACCGCTTGTTTTTCGAGGTGCTCGTCTTTATCCGATCAGTCAGCCGCCCATTGAGCGTGGAGTGCTGGTCGTGCAGCACGGTAAGATTGTGGCCGTGGGGCAGGAGGGCGAGGTGGCCATTCCTGAGGCGGCTACGGTCTATGACGTGGAGGGAAAAGTGATCATGCCCGGGTTGGTGGATACGCACTCACATATCGGACGGGTTGAAGGCGGCGACCGTTCGGCGCCCATGCATCCGGCCGTGCGCACGCTGGATGCTATTGACGTACGTCACAGCTCCGTGCAGCGGGCACGTGCCGGAGGCATTACGACCGTGAACGTGATGTCTGGCTCCGGTCACCTGCTCAGTGGCCAGACGGTCTACCTGAAGCTTCGCAAAGGCAATACCATTGAGGATCTGCTCTACTGCAAGGATCCGCTCAAAGAGATCTGTGGTGGGTTGAAGATGGCCAATGGCACCAATCCCCAGGGGGACCCACCTTTTCCCGGTACGCGGGCCCGGGCAGCGGCGCTGGTGCGTCAGCAGTTTCTGAAAGCTCTGGCCTACCGGCGTAAGCTTGAGCAGGCCAAAGGAGATCCCGAAAAGATGCCAGCGCGTGATTTGGACATGGAAGCCCTGCTGGAGGTGCTGGACGGCCGTCGGGTCGTGCACTTCCACACGCACCGCCACGATGATATTCTGACCGTATTGCGACTAAAGCGGGAGTTTGGTTTCCGGGTCGTGCTGCATCACGTCAGCGAGGCCTGGAAGGTGGCCGATGAGATTGCGGCTGCGGGCGTGCCCTGTTCCATTATTATCCTGGATGCGCCGGGCGGGAAGCTGGAAGCCGTTGATCTGCGCATGGAAAACGGGGCCGCGCTGGAAAAGGCTGGAGTCGATGTGGCCATTCACACGGACGATCTGATCACAGACTCCCGCTGGTTTCTGCGAGCGGCTGCATTGGCCGTTCGGGCCGGCATGTCGCCCGCAAAGGCGCTTGAAGCACTCACGCTGGCCGGCGCTCGCATGCTGGATCTTGCCGACCGGATCGGTTCGCTGGAGCCCGGTAAAGATGCGGATTTCATCATACTCTCAGGAGATCCACTCAGCGTCTACACACACGTAGAACAGACGTGGGTGGAAGGGCAGAAGGTGTTTGATCGAGCCGATCCAGAAGATCGGAAGTATGCCGTTGGCAGCATCGGTGTGTTTGACGATGGTGATGTGTTTGTCCATGAGGGCCATTGAAACCATGGAAGGCAAAATGAAAGTCTGGAGTTTACTCATTGCGCTATGTCTGCTGGCCTCTTCGGTGCAGGCGCAGCTGGCCGTCCGGGCCGATACACTCTATACAATGGCCGGTGCTCCGATTCAGCACGGGGTTGTGCTGATTCGAAACGGGAAGATTGAGCAGGTGGGACCGGCCGAAGCGGTACGCATCCCGGAGGGCTATCGGGTGCTTGAAGCCTCGGTGGTAACCCCGGGGCTCATCGATGCGCATAGCGTAGTGGGTCTGGCGGGTATTTTCAACTACGATCACGATCAGGATCAGCTGGATACGTCCGATCCCATTCAGCCCGAGTTGCGGGCGATGGATGCCTACAATGCTCGGGAGCAGCTGGTGGCATGGGTGCGTCGTTTTGGCGTAACCACGTTGCATACCGGACACGGACCGGGCGCTGTCATCAGTGGCCAGACCATGCTGGTCAAGACGCACGGGGAGACGGTCGAGGAAGCCCTTGTCGATTCAGTGGCCGCGGTGGCCGCCACGCTGGGTCCGATGGTTAGACGCTATTTCCGAAGTCCAGGGACGCGGGCCAAGGCAGTGGCTATGCTTCGGGCTGCTTTACTCAAAGCGCAGGCTTACCGGCGCAAGCGGCAGGCTGCCGATCCGACGCGGCGTCCAGAGCCAGACCTGAAAATGGAGACGCTTGTGCGGGTACTGGACGGCGAGATTCCTCTGATGATCACAGCGCAGCGGGTGCCCGAAATTATGGCCGCACTGCGCTTGCAACGCGAATTTGGCTTTCGGCTGATGCTGGACGGGGCCGCTGAAGCATACCTGGTGCTGGACGCAATCAAGGCTGCCGGTGTCCCGGTGATTCTACATCCGACTATGGTGCGGCCGCGCGGCGAAACGGTTAACGCGACGCTGGAAACGGCTGCGCAGTTGCATGCGGCCGGTATTCCCTTCGCCTTCCAGAGTGGTTTTGAAAGCTACGTGCCTAAGACGCGGGTCGTGCTCTTTGAGGCAGCCATGGCCGTAGCCAACGGACTGCCCCGTATGGCCGCGCTGGAGGCGCTGACGATTCAGGCCGCCCGCATACTGGGAATCGACGATCGGGTGGGCTCGCTGGCTCCGGGCAAGGATGCCGATCTGGTGCTGTTCGACGGCGATCCCTTTGAGTATACCACGCGTGTATGCGGGGTGATCATTAATGGTGAACTTGTGCAACAAACCTGTCACTAAACCGATGCGCGCGTTAGTACTGTATCACGAGGACAATAAGATTCAACCACGTATCGAAACGATACCGGAGGAACGACTCCCCGAAGGCGATGTGCTCTTGGAAGTGCACTACTCCAGCTTGAACTATAAGGATGCGCTGGCGGTTACGGGCAAGGGAAAGATCATCCGCGGGGCGTATCCTTTTGTGCCGGGGATCGATCTGGTGGGCACCGTGCTGGAGTCGGCCAGTCCAGCAATCAAGCCCGGTCAGACCGTGATCGTAACAGGCTGGGGAATTGGCGAAGCGCACTGGGGCGGTTATGCTACGCGGGCGCGGGTGCGCTCCGAATGGGTGATTCCGCTGCCGCGCCGCCTGACGCCGCTGGAAGCGATGGCTATTGGCACGGCTGGTTTTACAGCGATGCTGTCGGTGATGGCGCTCGAAGCGCACGGATTAATACCTGACCAGGGTGAAGTTGTGGTAACCGGCGCCAGTGGCGGGGTAGGTAGCTTGGCGGTTGCCATCCTGGCGCATCTGGGGTACGACGTGGTAGCCTCCACCGGCAAGGCTGCGGCGCACGGATTGTTGCAGGCGCTGGGAGCTGCCCGGGTGATCGATCGGCAGGAGTTGGGACAGGGACCCAGGCGGCCGCTCGACTCCGGACGCTGGGCAGCAGCCATCGATACGGTGGGCGGTCCGACGCTGGCGGCCCTGCTCAGCCAGATCAAACGCCATGGTAGTGTGGCCGCCTGTGGTCTGGCCCAGAGCCATGCATTTACAACGACTGTTTTTCCATTTATTCTGCGCGGCGTAAACCTGCTGGGCATCGACTCGAACACCTGTCCCCAGGAACAACGACGCCGGGCCTGGCATCGGCTGACCCACGACCTGCCTAAAGATGCCCTGCATCGGGTCACGCGTGTGATTCCTCTCTCGGAGGTGCCGAAATGGAGCGAAGCCATGCTGGCCGGCAAAACGCAGGGACGCCTTGTGGTGGACGTGCAGACATAGCCGTGACGCGCTCGTTCTGGCAACGACGCCATCAAGCTGATCGGGTGGCCGACGTCGCGATTGTGGGTGGTGGCCTCATCGGAGGTGCCACGGCCTTCTGGTTGCACCGGCTTCGTCCTCATCTGCGACTGGTACTGCTCGAAGCCAAGGCCCTGGCTGAAGGGGCCAGCGGGCGCAATGCCGGCTTCATACTGCCCGGCGCTTCGGCAGACTTTTTAAAGGACTGCAGCCGCTATGGCGAAGCGCGAACGCGCAGGCTCTGGCAGTTCACCCGGGAGAATCGCCACCTGCTGCTGCGCGAACTGGATCCGGAGGCTTTTGACTGGGAAGATAGCGGAGCCCTGATCGTAGCTGGTTCGGCCCAAGAAGAAAGGCGACTGCAGGAAGCTGTCGCGCCACTCCGAAGTGAAGGTATTCCGGTTATTTTTCTGACCGCGGCAGAGGTCAACCGACGCCTCCAGGCCCGGGGATACCGGGGTGGACTGTACCTGCCGGAAGGCGGTTGCCTGGATCCTGTGGCGCTGGTGCGACACCTGGTTGCACGGAGCGAAGCGATAGTGCTGACGCACCATCCCGTGCTGGCCCTCTCCCCCTGTAACGGGGGCGTGTGTCTGGAGACCCCCTACGGAGTAGTACGGGCCGGACAGGTACTGCTGGCGCTAAATGCTTATCTACCCCAACTGCTGCCGGAGACGGCCGCCTATGTGCGCCCCGTGCGCGCGCAAATGCTGGCTACCGAGCCCACCAGGCCGCGCTGGGTGCCGTGTCCGGTCTATTCGCACGAAGGCTTCTTCTATCTGCGCCAGCTATCTGATGGTACTCTGCTGGTAGGGGGCGCACGGCACCTGCACCTCGAAGAGGAAGTAGGGTACAAAGATGAGACCACCGAAGCATTACAGGCCGATCTGGAGCGCTATCTGCATGCCTATTTTCCGCAAAGCAAAGGGTTGCAGGTGTGCTGCCGTTGGAGCGGTACGATGGGGTTCTCACCAGATGGGCTACCTGTCGTCGATCAGATCCCGGGCCTGGACGGTAGTTACTGGGTGGCTGGCTTTACCGGACACGGTATGGGGTACGGCTTCCGCATGGGACGGTTGCTGGCTGAGCTTCTACTGGGACATCCGTGTCCTGAAGCGTATGACCTGTTTGCCTCCAATGGAAGGCCTACCTTTCTGCCAGCAACGGGACCGTAAAGTGCGCCAATGACACCGGGTATTATGCGCTACTGGAATAAGCTGTTGGTCGCTCCAGTACTTATTTTTTTTGAGTGACCGTTTCGCTTCACGCAAAACGGAGAATATATGCGTCCTTTCCTGATATTCTTGTGCTGGTTCGGCCTGAGTCTGACGACGCAAGCGCAGACAGCTTTTCAGGGGAGCGTCTATTTGCTGGCCGGAATTCCTCAGGGAGCCTTTCGGGAAAACGTCGACAATGCCGGCTTTGGACTGGACTTTGATGTTGGCTGGCGCTTGCTGAATGCACCGGTATTTCTGGGAGCAGAGGCCGGCTTTATGATTTACGGCGTGGAGCGTCGGCGGGAACCCTTCAGCCTGACTATTCCGGATGTGACGGTAGACGTCGAAACCGTCAACAACATGGTCATGGGGCACCTGCTGATGCGTCTGCAGCCCAGCCTGGATCGACTCTGGCCTTTTGTGGAGGGACTTATCGGCGGTCGCTACTTTTACACGCGTACCACCATCAAAAGTGAGCAGCAACAGGAAATTGCGGCCTCCACCAATTATGAAGATGTGGCCCTCAGTTATGGCTATGGAGCTGGACTGGAAATTGAGCTTTATCGAAAGCCTGTGTCGAAGCGTATCCAGCGGTTTTTGATTCATCTGGGTGGCCGCTATCTCTATGGGTCAGAAGCCGAATATCTGCGCAGAGGGTCTATCCGGCGCGAAGGTGGGCAGGTAGTGTACGACGTATACCGGTCGCAGACGAATGTGCTGGTCTGGCGCTTCGGGGTGACGTTTCACTTCTGAACGTTCAGTACCAGATCAGCCCTTCTTCAGGGTCTCCCACGGACATTGCCTGGTGGTGGGTGTAGCGCCAGGCGGTCCACCAGGCCAGTAGTGCATCCACGTCGTGCCAGCTGGTAGGTGGTTCGGCACAGGGATGGGGCAGGAGCGGGAGTAGGTCATGGGCAAAGGATTCCGGGGGATCGCGTCGGTAGCGGGTCTGCAGATTTTCAGGCAGGCGGCGTTGGACGACCAGACGGGGATAGGTCTCCAGCACGGTACTGCCCCGGTGTTGCAGGTGATGGGCCAGGGTAATGGCGCGGGCAGTCAGGCCCCCCAGAAACAGGGGAGACATGGCTCCGGCCAGACGGTCAGCTGTGCGAAAGAAAAAATCGGGTGTTTCTTCGGAGTCCGGGTGGCAATAAGCACGGGGCAGGCTCAGGGGAGCATCGATGGCGATAAGGCGGGGTGGTTGTGACAGAAGCAACTGAGCCAGCCAGGCGTCGGCGTCGGTCAGGCGCGGGCAGGCGCGCAGATGTAGGCGGCCGTCGCGGCCATTCCAGGCGAGTACAGTGGTGCCGGCCGTGCGTGCCCCGAAGTCGAGGCCGCAGAGACTGTCGGGAGCTGGCGAAGGCATGGCATTTCTGCAGTTGATTCTGTAAGCTACACAATAATTCTCAGCAACCTGTAGGTCAAGCTGCCATGAAATCCGTTATTGCAATGCTCATACTGCTGGTAGGAAGTCCGATACAGGCCCAGTTGCTACCGGATACGCTCTGGAAACGTTACGAGGCGGTTGCCCAACGCATTGTCGCGGCGGCGCTGGCGGATAGTAGTGCTTTCGAGCGTCTGGCCTACCTGGTTGACACTTTTGGTCCGCGCTTCAGCGGTACGCCACAACTGGAACGAGCGATCGACTGGATACTGGAAAGCATGCGACAGGATGGCCTGGAAAATGTTCGTGGCGATACGGTGATGGTGCCACGCTGGGTTCGGGGGCGCGAGGCGCTGGAATTGCGGCATCCCTACCGGAAAAAGCTGGCTGTGCTGGGATTGGGTGGCAGTATCGCCACACCGGCGGACGGCATTGAGGCCGAAGTACTGGTAGTGCGTTCGTTTGATGAGCTGGAAGCGCGTCGCGACGAGGCGCGTGGGCGTATCGTGGTCTTTAACGTACCGTTTACAACGTATGGGGAGACAGTACGCTACCGGGTACTGGGGGCCATAGCTGCTGCGCGAGCCGGTGCAGTTGCCAGTCTGGTGCGGTCGGTGACACCACATTCGCTCTATACGCCGCATACGGGTAATATGCGTTATGAACAGGGGGTACCGCATATACCACATGCCGCCCTTACCGTAGAAGATGCCGAGCTGCTTCAACGCTTGCAAAATCGGGGGCAGCGTCCCCGACTCTGGCTTTACATGGAAGCGCAGACGCTGCCCGATGTGCCCTCCCGCAACGTCGTTGCTGAACTGGTAGGGCGGGAGCGTCCGGAAGAGATTGTCGTGGTGGGCGGACACATCGACTCCTGGGATGTCGGGCAGGGAGCCATAGACGACGCAGGGGGATGCGTGGCCGCCTGGGAGGCCGTTCGGCTACTGAAGCAGTTGGGCCTGCGACCTCGTCGTACCATTCGGGTGGTACTCTGGACCAACGAAGAGAACGGTCTTCGGGGTGCACTGGCCTATCGGGATCGCTACCGTGAAGAACTGAACCGGCATGTGCTGGCGATTGAATCGGATGCCGGTGTATTCAAGCCCGAAGGATTCGGGTTTTCCGGATCCCCTGAGGCCCTGGCGATCATTCGTACAGTGGCTCGGCTGCTGCGACCTATTGGGGCCGATCGCATCTGGGAAGGTGGAGGAGGTGCCGACATTGCGCCGCTGATGCGTGCAGGGGTTCCCGGTATGGGCTTGCGCGTGGATGGCTCGCGCTATTTCTGGTATCATCACACGGATGCTGACACAATCGATAAGCTGGATCCGCATGCATTAAACCTGTGCATTGCGGCGCTGGCCGTTATGGCCTACGTGGTAGCCGAGTTGCCCACGCCCCTGCCACGGCATGTAGAAAATGGAAGCTAAAAGTTCAGTCAAAGGCATGGTGCTTGCTTCGCCGATTTAATCCTCGCCGCCTGGTAACCGATACTTGAGATACCGTTAGCGGACCTTCAAGCAGTTACGGACGATGAGCGCACTCCAACAGCAGGCACCTGTCAGGAGCGATGAAGAGGCGGAGCCGATGCGCACGTTTTTGAACGAACTGCTGGCTGTACTTCAAAAGTTACAGCTGCAGTTGCAAAAACTGCCGCCAGCGGAAGAAAACACCGAGGCACCTCCGGTTGTGCAACGCATGCAGGTAGCCGATGCGCACTGGGTGGCGACGCTGGTGGAGATACAATCGATTTACACAGGACGCCTGCTGGTGATGGAGGCCCGCCATCGTCAGCCGGACTGGACCCGGCTGTTGCAATTGCGCCGCCATCCGTTGCTGGCCAACGTGCCTCTGCTGGTTGTTCTTGAAAAGGACGATCCCCGTGCCATTACAGAAGCCTATCGGATGGGAGCCGATGCCTGCCTGATACGGCCTGTGCATCCGGCGCAACTACTGGGGATGGCCCTGTATCTGGTGCGCCAGGGGCGGCGTCGGGCGGCCTGAGGGCTTGTCGGGTTTACGGGCAGGTGTGAGGGGTGTCAGTGTTCCAGGTAGGTAGAAGTGCGCAAGATGCGTCGGTAGAGCTCCAGCAATTCTACCCCTTCGCGTGGACGTAGTGCGCCTGTACGGACTTTCTCCTGAATGAGGGAATTCATGCGCCGCGCTAACTCATTGGGATAGTATTGAACCTGGGCCAGCTCTTCTTCAACGGTGGCGCCCGGTAGGATCAGTTCAATATAAAAGTTGCCCGGTTCGTCCTCGTCGAGATAGATGTGCGCTTCGGCGACACGACCGAACAGATTATGCTGGTCGCCCATGATGTCTTGATAGGCACCCATCAGGAAGAAACCCAGGTAGTATGGCTCGTTGGGGCGCAGCGGATGCAACTCCAGCGTGTGTTTTTCGCCCTGAGGTGTGACAAAATCGCGGACCTGTCCGTCGGAGTCGCAGGTCAGGTCGATCAGAATGCCGCGACGGGTAGGGGGCTCGTCCAGCCGATGAATGGGCATGATTGGAAAATGCTGGCCGATTGCCCAGTGATCGATCAGGGAACGGAAAACAGAGAAGTTGCACAGGTAATGGTCGGCAAGTTGGGTAGGGAGCTGGCGCAGTTTAGCGGGTAATTCTTCGGTGGTTTCGGCAAAGCGTTCGCAGAGGCGGGCACAGACGGCCCAGTAGAGCTGTTCGGCCTCCGCTTTTTGCTCCAGCGACAGAGCACCTTCACGAAAGGTACGGTTGATCTGATGGCGGACTGCTTCCAGGGTTTCGTACGTAGGCTGTAACGGCTCGGTGGCGGCTGCTTCGTAGAGCTGGCGCAGTTCCTCCAGCAGGGGATGCGGGTTGCCATTGGCCCAGGTGGGTAGTTCGTATTGGCGCGGGCGGGTGTCGAGCACTTCGGTGATAAAAACTGAGTGATAGGCGGTCAGTGCCCGACCGCTTTCAGAGATCAGGACGGGCGGCGGTACCCCTTCTTCCTTGCAGATCTTTAGCACTGTAGTCACGACGGTCCGGGCGTAGTCGAACAGCGTGTAGTCAATGCTACCCGGGGCATTCGGGTTACCTGCTTCGTAGGTGATGCCCAGGCCGCCACCGATATCCAGATAGGTGAGGCCCAGACCACGCTTGCGCAGGTGCGCATAGATGCGTGTGGCCTCAGCAACGGCTTCCTGAATGTGGACCAGATGGGCAATCTGACTGCCCAGGTGGAAATGCAGCAGCTGGAGGGATAATCCGGAATGGCCATCGCTGATATGATCCAGCAGGCCCAGCAGTTCTGAGAGCGACAGGCCAAACTTGGACGTTTCTCCTCCGGACTCTGACCACAGCCCGGCACCCGTGGCCGAAAGGCGCAGGCGCACGCCAAAGATGGTCGGTAAGCTGGCCGAAGGCAGCTGGTAATCGTCCAACACCTCCAGCAATAGCCTGAATTCGGCCATACGCTCGATCACTGGGATCACCTTTTTACCGAGGCGTTGTCCGGCCAGGATGAGTTGCATCATAGACCGGTCTTTGCCCCCGTTGCAGATCAGCAGCATATCGTCCCGCTCCAGGTAGGGCAGGGTGGCCAGCAACTCCGACTTGGAGCCGCATTCCAGGCCAAATGCATAAGGCCGGCCGGCCTCAAGGATTTCTTCAACAACTTCGCGCAGCTGGTTTACCTTGATCGGATAGACGCCCCGATAGGTGTTGGCATATCCCGTTTCAGCGATAGCTCGACGGAAGGCCCGGTTAAGCTGGGTAACTCGTGTGCGGAGTAAGTCTTGAAAGCGCACAAGAAATGGCGGATGTACATCCTGGGCACGCAGACGCTCGACGACTTCAAACAGATCGATAGAAGGACCTTCCGGTCCCAGTGGGCGGACAGCCACGTGGCCGGCGTCGTTGACATGGAAGTAACCGGCGCCCCATGCCGGTACATGATAGAGCACTTCGGCTGCCTGTGGTGTCCAGGCTTCCGTGTCGATGGGCAGGTGCTGAACCTCGTTCAAGAGCGTCCTGAAGTTTTGGGTAAGAATCGTGGTCCGAACGCAGGGTATCTGGGGATAGTTTCGTGGTGGTGGATTCCGCACGTTTTTTCAAAATGGCGTAGATATACGTACGTCCTCAGGGGTGCGGATTTTCCGGATGGGCCGAATACCCGCTGACGAAAAGCCAAATAGATCATCAGGCGAGAAGATACGTCGAAAATCGGCCGGGGTAAAGAAGGGCTCAAATTTGCGAGCAAATTCGTCCAGACGGCGCAGGTAGTAGGCTACGTTTTCATCCGGATGGGCTGGATCCCATTCTTCGGCCAGGCGGCAGTGTTCATAGGCGGCCACGTTGGGATGTGTTCCTGTAAGGTAGTAGCTGATCCGATCGCCCTTGCGCACAGGACGTCCGGCCTCGCGCAGACGGCAGGCCAGTTCGTAGGCAGCGGCGCGGGGGCGACGGCCAGCGGCTACGTCCGCCAGGTAATTTTCAAGCGAATCTTTCAACGTTTCCGTACGGGCAAAGTCGTATACACTCTCCCAGGCATGTTGCAGAATACGCAGGCGATAGCGCAGGTAGAGCTCATGTAGGCCCTGAATATCTTCTTCCAGCAATCGTGCAATGGCTTCTCGGACAAACTGGCGACCAAAGCGCTCCACGGAGCGAGAAATTAGCGAGGACCCTTTGAACCGCAGGCTCCCGTCGTATCCCAGCAGCGCATAGTTTTTCTTCTTATAGGAAAGCATTTTCTTAAAGCGTCCCTCGAAGCTTACGCGGATACCGGCGGGCAGGGCTGTGTTGAGTTGATCGACGAAAGCGCGTTCGGCAGCTTCTCCCTGGATGCTGGCTGGTGGTACAAAGAGGACTCCATCAGTATCTACCTCGACGACCTGGCCGCCTGCCTGTTGAATGGTATGGATGAGCCGACGCAGTACTTCCTGTCCGGAGGCCGCTACGCGATCGGCTGCCTCAAAATCGTTGAACGTGGCCCGTGAGAAGCCCAGCATGCCATAGAAAGAGTTGATCAGGATCTTGTAAGAGCTCTGCCGGGCGTCAAGCTCACGACGCAGCGCTTCCGAGGAGGCTTCACGCATCTGTCGCTTGGTCTCCAGGCGCAGTTCGGTCAGTCGACGCAGCAACTGTTGGAACAGGCCCAGCCGATCGGTGCGCGGTTGAATGCCATAGGTGAGCATGATGGAGGGATAGAGGCTTTCAACATCGGCATAAACGACAGGGCCAACTACACCGGTTACGAAGACGTCTGTGTAGCCGCCCAGCGCCTGGCTGCCCCACTGCGGGCACGGAATGCTGTGGCGCCGCCGCAAGTATTCGCGCACCATGAGTGCTTCAATTTTGGCCGCTGGTCCGGTGCGAGCCACCTGGCCATAAGGCATAGGCACCATCTGGGTCAGATAGAAGGCCGAGCCCGAGAGCATCCGGGCCAGGCGTTCTGTTTCGATTGCATCATCGCGTACGTAGGCGCGCACGCGATCCGGATCTTCGATCCAGCTGCGGGACAGCTCGGAGCCCGTAATGTAAGTGCGGTTGTGGACCGAAAGGCCAAAGTAACGGGCAACCGTCTTCAGCGTATAGTCAGGCAGATCCCGTTTGAATACATCGAAAGCCAGCACCTGAAAGTACACATCAATTACATGCCGACCCGCAATCTCAAAAGCTGTGTAATCCACTGTGCGCTCCGCGAAGCGGATGCTTGCTGGAAACGTGCGCGGCTCGCTGCCATCACGGCCCAGTTGCAGCGGAATGCCATAGCGCTGGCAACGTCGCTGCAGGTAGGGCAGATCGAAAGCAAGCAGATTGTAGCCTTCCAGTACGTCGGGGTCTCGCGTGCGCAGAATGTCCAGAAACTGGCGTAGCAGGGCTGCCTCGGAGCCGGCCTCACGTACGTCCAGCACGCGATGCCAGCCGCGATTATCGTGCAGAGCAATGAGTACGATCTGGTCCTCGGGGCGATCGGCGTTGGGAAAGCCTGCCGTGGTATAGACCTCAATGTCAAGCTGCAGGCGGTGGAGCTCATCGAGCGTCATGCCCTTGAAGCAGGTGCGACCGGACTGCATCAGATACTGCTGCGCCGGTGCATTGATCAGATAAAGGGGCGAAGGTTCGAGGCCGGATGCTGCTTGCTCGATGTGTCGAATGGCAGCCCGATAGGCCATCCAGCTTTCAAAGACAACGAGATAGCGAAAGTGTTCGTGGCCCTGTAGTGGCTGAAAGCGAAAGCGCTGGCGTGGATAGCCGGCCAGCAGCCGAATATCGGAAAGCAGGAAGAACGGATAGAACGGTTGTTCTTCAATGCGCAGCGAGCCGTCTTCGTTGCGCCAGTACAGGCGCACACGTGCAGGTGTGTCGACGTCACCGTCCAGCAGCGGTTGCACATCCAGTAACCGTGGAGCCGGATCGCGTCCGAACAGGGCAACATCTTCGTAGGGGAGGGTGGCCTCTGTCATGTTCTCCGGGTATTTGCTGACGGATCGACGCCCATCAGGTCCGGGGGCTGCCTGTACCCGGCGCGTAGCGGCCGCTATCCCGTCTTCTTGTAAAACTTGAACAAAAGGATATACCGCACGGATCAGGAGGCGGTTCTGGCCTGCAGGGATGCGTATCTTAAAAAGTATGAATCGTCTTGAAGTCGTAGCGCTCAGTAAACGTTTCGGGTTCCGCCGACTGTTCGAGGGGCTTTCGTTTACGATTACGGCCGGACAGACACTGGCCGTAACGGGCCCGAACGGCGCCGGCAAGTCGACGCTGCTTCGGATACTGGCAGGCGTGCTGCGTCCGACAACGGGTGAGATTCGGTTGCAGGTTGATGGCCGCTGGATTGAGGCGGCCGATCGCCCGTTTCATGTGGGGCTGGCGGCTCCTTACCTGCAGCTCTACGAGGGGTTTACGGCACGTGAAAATCTGGCTTTTCTGGCCCGTGCACGTGGATTGGCGGATGGTGCTCGACGAGTAGCGTACTGGTTGGAGCGGATCGGGCTGCAGGCGTTTGCCGATGAGCCCGTGGCCATTTTTTCGTCCGGGATGCGTCAGCGACTTCGACTGGCTGCTGCCCTGCTGGCTGATCCGCCACTCTGGTTGCTGGACGAACCGCGTTCGAATCTGGACGAGGCTGGCCGTCGCCTGGTTGAAGCGTTACTTGAAGAGGCCCGAGAAGAAGGCCGACTGGTTGTCGTAGCCACTAACGATGCCGACGAAGCAGCCGCTTGTATGCAGCAGGTAGATCTGCGGGCGTTTCGTTGACGTTCATGCAGCCAGCCCCAGTGTCACCAGCGTAACGCTACCAGCACGGGCGCTGTGAAGCGCCTGGGCAGCCCAGGTTGCCGTGGCCCCGGTGGTCAGCAGATCGTCCACGAGCAGTACATGGCGTCCGGCCACGCGCTTTGGATAAGGGGCCACAAAGGCCCGAGCTACATTGGCGCGTCGGGCTTCCCGTCCCAGGTGGGTCTGGCTCCTGGTTGGCCGTATCCGCATCAGTAATTCAGGGGCCACTGGACGTGCCAGCACGTCGCCGATGCCCCGGGCCAGCCAGGCACTCTGGTTGTAACCCCGCTCCAGATAACGACGGCGGTGCAGGGGAACGGGTACAATCACGTCAATCGCCAGCCATTCCGTTCGAAAGGTTTCGCCGATCATGCGTCCCAGCCGTCGGCCGTAGATCGGCCGATTTCCGTACTTCAGGGCGTGGTGCAAGGGACGGAAGGGGCCCGTTGCGCTTTCGTACCACAGGCTGTAAGCGGCCCGGAAACAGCCTATCGCTTCGGGAAGCTGATGCAGACGGCGTAGCGCTTCGCCAGGTGGCACGCGCTGGAGCATACGCAGACAACGGGTGCAAAGGGGCAGTGTGGGATGTGTCGAACGAGCTCCGCAGTGCAGACAATACCAGGGGTATACCAGCGATCGCAAGGCATGCCCCAGGCGATACAGCATCCCCCTGTAAGAATCCAGTAAAACAGACATGGTCCTGGAAAAAGGGTTCGCATACGCCTCTAAAAAGTTGTATACTTTACAGCACACGTGCAAGCGTGCGCCTACGATCGAACTGGAGAACCAACAGGAGGGGCAATATGGCCAGTCGTAAGCGTCGTGGTATGATTATCAAGAATACGAACGATGTGCCCGTTGAAATTCCTATGAATACCCGTACGATTCAACTCAAGCCGGGCGAAGAGGCGCTGGTCACGGCTGAAGAGGTGCGCGATCCGGTGTTGCGTGAGAAGCTTCAGGTGCGGGCCGTATCGATTGTGCGGCCAACCACCGAGCAAGAAGAAGAGATGCTCCGACAGCAGCTGGCGCAGCAGAATAACTGAAAAAATAATAGGGTAGATGCTGAATATTCTGGCCCTGGAGCCCTGGTACGGAGGATCCCACCGAAATTTTCTGGACGGATTGATTCGCCATAGCCGGCATCGGTTTCATGCAGTGACGATGGCGCCACGCTATCGGCGCTGGCGCATGCATGGCGGCGCCGTTACCATGGCCCGTAAGGCGTTGCAGGCCTGGGAAGAAGGCTTCCGGCCTGATGTAATTTTTGCCACGAACATGGTCAACCTGCCTGCCTTTCTCTCACTGACGCGAAGCCGGCTGGCCCATGTACCTGTCATTCTGTATTTTCATGAGAATGCATTGACCTATCCGTTGCCGGAAGGCAAAGAACGGGATCCGGCTTTCGGTTATATCAACTACCTGTCATGTCTGGCAGCTGATCGGGTCTTGTTTAACACGCGCTTCCATATGGAAGCATTTCTGGAGGCACTTCCACTGCTGCTACGGGCCTTTCCGGACTATACACACCTGGACGCCGTGCAGGAGATTCGGGCCAAGGCTTCGGTGCTTTATCCGGGCATTGATCTGTCGGCCCATGATCAGTACGCGGGTGATCGACGGCCCCGCTACTGGGGCCCCGGTATGCCGCCCCCCATCATCCTGTGGAATCAGCGATGGGAATACGACAAGGCGCCGGAGGTCTTTCTGCGCGTGATGAATCGGCTGGATGACGCCGGTCATCGTTTCCGGCTTATTCTGGCCGGTGAGCGTTTCGAGGAGCAACCATATGAGCTGGATAAAGCCTTCGAACGCTACGCTGACCGCATTTTGCACTATGGCTATGCCGAGGATTTCGAGGAATATAGCCGATTGCTTCACCGGGCTGATGTTATTGTCTCGACCGCTCGTCACGAATTTTTTGGCGTAGCGGTGCTGGAAGCGATTTACTGCGGGTGTCATCCCCTGTTGCCCAATCGGCTGAGCTATCCGGAACTGATTCCAGAACCGCTGCACCGACCACTGCTGCATGCCCCCACGCTGTACGAGGATGAAGAAGCGCTCTATCAGTTACTGGCAGCGTTGTTGAAAGGCGAGGAACGACCGCTTCCGCCAGAGCGGCTTCGGGAGGTCCCCGCCCACCTTGATTGGAAGCAGCACGTGACGGCTTACGATCAGCTTTTTGAATCGGTAGCTGGCGTAGAGCCTGCCCGTTCAGACGCCTCCGTGGTGGTTTCGGCTTAAACCGAAGTACAAAAAGGGGCGTTGGCTTTAGTTATTGGAGGCCTGCGCGACCAGAAGGGCCTCGGGAGGAGGGGGGTCCCCCTCGACGGCATAAGGGCGTGCATCCATGCCAGTGGTGAAAAGCAAAAGCACCGTCTGGCGAGGATCATAGTGATCGAGCTGGTCCAGCAACCATTGGAGCGAGGGCAGTTCCTGAGCCGGTGCCAGTACTTCCTGAGGGGCATAGGCCAGACGATGGATCATAAAGCCATGACGCAGGGCCTCGCTGCGGGGTGGTATCGCTTCGCCTATGATGAGCACACCTTTACCGGCCTGTCGGTAGCCACTCAGGGAAGCCGCCGCCAGCTCTTCCCAGTGCGTCAGGATAAACTGATGATGCGAGGCCTCCAGCGCTTCGTCCTGGTAGGCCTCGGCTGGCGTACGAATGACAAAGCGCCGGCCCGCTTCATCCAGATGTTCGGTAATGCGATCGGGCATGTAGTAGGTATACGAGGAAAGGGCGGTAGGAAATATTCGCCCGGCGTGGCGTTCGTCAGTCCATATTTTCCACAATCGCCTGTCCGAACTCGCTGGTTCGGAGCAGCGTGGCGCCTTCCATGAGGCGGTGAAAGTCGTAGGTAACGCGCTTCTGGGCGATCGTTCGTTCGATCCCCCGGATAATCAGATCGGCTGCTTCGTGCCAGCCCATATAGCGGAGCATCATTTCGCCCGAAAGAATCACCGAACTGGGGTTGACCTTATCCTGGCCGGCGTACTTGGGAGCCGTACCATGCGTGGCCTCGAAGACGGCATGTCCGGTTTCATAGTTGATATTGGCACCTGGTGCGATCCCAATACCGCCCACCTGGGCGGCCAGCGCATCGGAGATGTAGTCGCCGTTCAGGTTCATGGTGGCGATTACGTCATATTCGGCCGGACGGGTCAGGATCTGCTGTAGAAACGCATCAGCAATGACATCTTTGATGACAATTTCTCGCCCGTTGTGCACCAACACGTGCCAGGGACCGCCGTCGAGCGGACGGGCGCCGAACTCCTCACGGGCCAGTTCATAACCCCACTCGCGAAAGGCCCCTTCTGTGAATTTCATGATGTTGCCCTTGTGTACGAGCGTGACACTTTTGCGGCCGCGCTCGATGGCATAGCGCAGGGCAGCGCGTACCAGCCGACGTGTCCCATCACGGGAGATCGGCTTGATGCCAATGCCGCTGGTTTCTGGAAAGCGAATCTTTGTGATTCCTAGCTCCTCCTGAAGGAAGCGAATGAGCTTCTGGACTTCGGACGAGCCCGCCGGAAATTCAATGCCCGCGTATACGTCTTCCGAGTTTTCTCGGAAGATCACCATGTCGACCAGCTCGGGATGCTTTACCGGCGAAGGAACGCCTGGAAAATAGCGTACGGGGCGCACGCAGGCGTACAGGTCGAGCTGCTGACGAAGCGCTACGTTCAGGGAGCGAATACCTCCTCCCACAGGAGTGGTCAGCGGTCCCTTGATGGCTACCAGGTAATAATCGATGGCTTTCAGCGTATCTTCGGGGAGCCAGGTGCCAAGCTGCCTGTGGGCTTTCTCCCCAGCAAAGACCTCAAACCAGACGATCCGACGGCGGCCACTATAGGCTTTTTCCACGGCAGCATCAAACACTAACTTGGCGGCCCGCCAGATGTCAGGGCCGGTGCCGTCTCCTTCAATGAAAGGAATGATCGGTTGGTCTGGCACCTCCAGCGCACCATCAGCGCGCTTTTGAATGCGTGCTCCTTCAGACGGAGGGGTCAGATGTTCAAACGCCGGCGCTTCTGCAGGTATCGGTTGAGCCATGACGTCTGTGAGGCTGGGTTCCCGGGGAGTTCATGCTTAAGTTAACACAAACAGGTCCTTTTTATCTCATAAAAATAGCGAAAAACCCTGTCTGATCGGTTACGGCTGAGGAGGGCGCAACTCCTGCGCACGGATTGTATAGCGCCAGCGTTCCTGTCCCTGGGCATCATAGGCCGTAATAGTCAATACACGGTCGGTTCGGGGACCGGAGAAGGTGAGCAGGACCACATTGCGTTCCTGTAGGAGCGTTCCTTCGATACGTAAGGGATTGTCTTCGGTCAGGGTGGAAGGACCCGCTGTGAGGGGGGAGGCAGTGATCTCGTAAAGGGGATAAAAATTGTCGGGCTGGTAGCGCATCAGCTCGGTGTGATGGCGGTCGCCGCTGAGAAACACCACGCCCGCAATACGTCGGCGCACGATCTCCCGGAGCAGGCGCTCATAGTCTCTTGGGAAGAGGGCAGCTACCGACTCAAAGCGGGTGAACCGATTGAGGATCTGATTGCCGTTGGCGATGATCTTAAACGGCGCGTCGCTGTAGGTGAGGGCATCGATGAGCCACTGGAGCTGGGCTTCACCCCACATGGTTTTGGTGGAGTCGTTCGGGGCGTCATTAGGGCTTCGATAGAAGCGATCGTCCAGCAGGAAAAAGTCTACGTCGCCCCAGGTGAACTGCGTAAAGACGCCCGGTGTGCCGGGCAGACCATAAGAGGGATTGGCCCAGTACTGTTGAAAAAGACGGAGCGCAATCCCTTTCAGCGTATAGCTTCGGTCCGCATTGTTGGGTCCATAGTCATGGTCATCCCAGATGGCGTAGTGATGGGTCGTGGCCAGCAATTCCTGTAGCAGGGGATGGCTGCGGGTATGTGCATAGCGGTAAGACATCATAGGGGGACTGCCAAAGTCCGCCTCGCGCAGGTAGGTATTATCGCCCAGCCAGATCATGACATCGGGTTTAAGGCGCGTCAGGTGCGTAAGAATCTGAAAGTCGCCGCCGTAGGGACGGCCGGGGCGGTCGTAAGGGGCATCGTTTACATAGAAACAGGAGGCGGCTGCTACAGTGAATGTTGGGGGATCGGTGCGCCATTGCCAGAGCGGTTGGGTCTGAAAGCGCGGCTGGTAAGGAAGGGTCAGAATCGTGTCGTTCAGCACGACATCATAGACGTACCGACGCCCTGGCTCCAGGTAAGGGATGGAAATGTGCACCGTATAGTCGGTTTCCGGACCGGCAAAGTACGGTGGGGTGATGCGGGCACTGTCTTCGGGCTGGCCTTCTTCGCGGTAAAGGAGCTGTACCTGCGCAGGCGCCCGCGTTTGCAACCAGACCACCACCTCGCGCTGGGTGGCATAGCCGTTCATGGGACCCGAACGCAGCAACTCGGCCACAGGGAGGGTCTCGGCCAGGCGTGCAGGTACCTGGGCTGTGGCCGAAGCTGCCAGTAACAACAGGCCAATCCACCGACAGATTGTCGCTCGCATTGTCTTTCGCTGGATTTGATGGTCAGACTCCCAGCAAAAGTACGAAAGCCAACAATAAAAAACGGGGCATGCAACCGCCCCGCTTCGGCCTTTCCAGCTCCCTGCGCCTCATTCAAGGTAGAAGCGTAGCGGCGTGAGCTGGTGGATCGGCTCGGTTTCGCGCTGTCCGTAGAAATAGAACGTTGCCGTTTCAGGATCCCACCCGACCAGGCCAATCAGCTTATGTTTCAGGATAAAGTCGGCGCCGAACTGCACATGGCCGATCTGCTGCATGGACTGAGGATCCACCAGCACAAAGTGCATTTTGCGTTTTTTCTGCTGGCGCCAGCTGATCGTGACCCGTGTCCCTTCGACAGTGGGGTCATAGGGCCCGGTTTCAAGAATGACCATCAGGCCGAGCCGGGTGCGCCAGACACCCCGATTGATGGACTGGGTAAAGACGTACGGTGCCACCTCGGGTGCATAGGGCGCCGGTCCGCCCTTGTAGGGCGCTACGGAAAACTCCGGCACCTTCAAGGGAAAAGTTTCAATCTCGAAGGTGCGTACATCCAGACGCGCAATGGCTGCTTCCGCCGGGGGCGCAAAGTAGACCCAGGGACCTTGAGCGGCTAAATGGAGGGTGTTGTCCCAAATTGAGAGCACCGCGTTTTCGTAGGCCCATTTGCCTACCGAGCGAACATACATGTTGCGGTCCAGATCAAAGAGGCTGAGAAAGTTCTCTTCACGGAGATTGTGGGTAAATACCACAAGATTGTAATCAGGAAGCCATTCGAAATCGTGTGCATTCAGGGAAAAGCCGGTGATAGTTCGCAATAAACGTCGAGAGGAAGCATGGAACACTTGAAACTTCAGAGCTCCCGTATCCCATATCCATACGGTATCTTGATACTCCCGTAGATTTTCGGGCTGTCTGAATTCTCCAGGTCCTTCACCACTCCTTCCTAAAATGTGTACTGGTTGACCGCGAAGATCAAACAGAAAAATAGTATCTGGAGATTTTGTAGATACCCACAGAAGTGTGTCTATAAGTGTAACGTCATTTATTGCTCGGAAGTAAAAACCAGGGCGCTCTTGCAGCAAAATAGGTTGCTCGACGACAAAATGCAGACGCTCTTGCTGCTGGGCTCGAGCTGAAAAGCCCGAATCCAGCAACAAGAGCGTCATTGCTGATATGGTTATGTAGCGCATCTGATCTGTTTGATTATTCTGGTTTCATGTTTTTAAGAAAAGACAACAGTCCCTGTGCAATACTGATCGGATCACATTTGTAGTCGCCTCCTGTTTGGCACGTTGCCTCGAGTTCAATATTGTCCAGTTTCAAAACGCCTTTATACGTGACCGTCCAGATGCTACAATCCAGTCTTGGAATGCCGTCGCTGCAGTCTTCGGCCAGCAGGGCGCACAGGGGTTGCTCGACAGAGACGCCCAGCATCGATTTTTCTGCCGGCTGTCCGCCGCCCAGAAGAAACGGCAGCAGACCAAGAAGCATCCAGCCTTTTATGGCGTAGACCTGGTTTTGTTGAACGGAAACGCTCGGGAAACGCGCTGGAGAACGGCCGTTCTCTGTCGACAACGGAATGCTAAAAAAAAAGCCGCTTTGTCAAGATGATCCTGCGCCGTTTTCCTGTTTTGCCATTTCTTTAAAGTCGGCCAAGCAAGGCGCGCAGGCGGAGCTCCCAGACCTTCCAGGCTGCTTCCCAGACGATTGCCTTACTCATCTTGGAAGAGCCTTCCTGACGGTCGGTGAAGATAATAGGTACCTCCAGCAGGCGGAAGCCTTTGCGCCAGGCGCGGTACTTCATTTCGATCTGGAACGAATAGCCATTGGAGCGGATGCGGTCTAGATCGATCGCTTCGAGCACGCGTCGATGGTAGCATTTGAAGCCTGAGGTAACATCTAAGATAGGGATGCAAGTGATCAACCGGGTGTACAGGCCGGCGAAGTAAGAGAGGATCAGGCGGGAAAGCGGCCAGTTGATGATGCGGATGCCCCCAATATAGCGGGAGCCGATCACCAGATCTGCTTCGTTACGTCGCAGAGGGTCAAGCAACCGCGGCAGGTCCTCCGGGTCATGCGACAGGTCGGCATCCATTTCAGCCAGATAGGTGTAGCCTCGTTCCAGGCCGAATCGAAATCCTGTCAGGTAGGCCGAGCCCAGGCCCAGTTTGCCGGTGCGCTCAATGAGAAAGAGCCGGTCTGGATAACGGGCCTGCAGAGCAGCCACGCGTGCAGCTGTACCATCGGGCGACGCGTCGTCTACGACCAGGACAGAAACCTGACACGGAAGTTCCAGCACCTGTGGAAGCAGCCGCTCCACATTTTGCGCCTCGTTATAAGTTGGGATAATAACGAGCGTGTCCGAGGCGTGGTGAGATATGGACGATGCGGCCACCGCTTGACACCTGTTGCAACCGTCGATGAAAAAAGCGACCTCTTAAACTACGACGGGCACAAAAAAGACCCAAGTACATTTCTTTTCACAGGCATCTTAAGAAAAAGCAAGCATACATGTGGGCGCTCACAACGGCTTTTGTTGTATCTTTAAAAGCTACCTTTGTCGACAGTTTGCCATCGGTTGCAAAATGGGCTTTCTATTTTAATCACGAACAACATGGTTGCTATGGCCAGCAAGACCAGAAAAAAGCGACAGGGGACCGCCGTAGATCAGGCGGCCGGCCAGCCCAATGGATTGGCCCTGCAGTTACAGGTGCCTGCTCAGCCCATTCATTTTGAGCAGACCTTTGAAACCTATCCGGCCGGTGCTTACACGCATGAGGAGCTTGGACTGAGCCGGGAGGATCTCCTGGCTATTTACCGCAATATGCTGCTGCAGCGGCGTTTTGAGGAGCGAGCGGCCCAGATGTACGGAAAACAGAAGATCGCCGGATTCCTCCATTTGTATATCGGAGAAGAGGCAGTATCGACCGGATCCGCCTGGTCGATCAAGATTGGCCACGATTCGGTGATTACAGCCTATCGAGATCATGGCATTGCCCTGGCGTTAGGCATGACGGCCAACGAGTGCATGGCTGAACTGTTTGGCAAGATTGATGGCTGCTCGCGCGGCAAAGGCGGCTCCATGCACTTTTTCAAGGCGGAAAAGAAATTTTTTGGAGGGCATGGTATTGTCGGCGGACATGTGGCGTTGGGGGTTGGGATTGCATTCGCCCACAAGTACCGAGAAGATGGGGGCGTGTGCCTGACTTTCTTTGGCGATGGGGCCATGGGGCAGGGCACCGTCCACGAATCGATGAACCTGGCCGCTCTTTACAGGTTGCCTATTGTCTTTATCATCGAAAACAACCAGTATGCGATGGGAACGGCTGTGTGGCGCGCCTTTGCGAATACGGAATTCTACCGCTATGCGGCCAACTACAATATGCCGGGGGCGCTGGTTGACGGCATGGATGTATTCAGCGTAATCAAAGCGGTGCGTAAGTACGTAGCGCTGGCGCGAGAGTATCAGCCGTCCGTTCTGGAGATCCGCACTTATCGCTACCGCGGGCATTCGATGAGTGACCCGGCCAAGTACCGCACGAAGGAGGAGCTGGAGGCCAAGAAGAAAGAAGACCCGATCATTCGGCTCAAGGGCTATCTGCTCCAGCATGGCCTGTCGACGAATGAGGAGCTGGATGCCATTGATGCGGAGGTGAAGAAGGAGGTGCAGGCGTCCGTGGAGTTTTCCGAAAAGAGTCCGTATCCGCCGCTGGCGTCCATCTACGAGGACGTCTACGTTCAGTCAGATTATCCTTTTCTGGCCTGATCAGGGAGTTCCTTAGAACCTAACCGAGACGATAGACCATGGCCATCATGCAGTTTCGGGAGGCCATTCGGGCCGCCATGATTGAAGAAATGGAGCGCGATGAGCGCGTCTTTCTCATTGGTGAGGAAGTCGGGCAATACGATGGGGCTTACAAGGTGAGCGAAGGGATGTTGAAGCGTTTCGGTCCTAAACGCGTGATCGATACGCCAATCAGCGAGGCTGGCTTTGCCGGACTGGGTATCGGGGCCGCACTGAACGGCCTGCGTCCGATTGTAGAATTCATGACCTTTAATTTTTCCTTTGTAGCCTTTGACCAGCTCGTCAACAATGCGGCCAAGATCCGCTACATGTCGGGCGGTCAGTTTAAGATCCCGATCGTTTTTCGCGGCCCCAACGGTGCGGCGGGCCAGCTGGCGGCGACGCACAGCACCTCGACCGAGTCGATCTATTCGTACTTCCCGGGGTTGAAAGTAGTCGCTCCTTCTAACCCGGATGATGCGAAAGGATTGTTGAAGTCGGCTATCCGGGACGACGATCCGGTGATTTTTCTGGAAAGCGAGCTGATGTACAGTATGCGGGGAGAGGTCAACGAAGATCCCGAATATCTTATCCCGCTTGGCAAGGCACGGATTGCCCGCGAAGGGGAAGATGTGACGATCGTAGCGCATTCGAAGAGTTACTGGATTGCCATGGAAGTGGCCGATCGCCTGGCTGCAGAAGGCTATAGTGCTGAAGTGATCGATCCGCGAACGATTCGGCCCTTCGACTTTGATACCGTTGTACAATCCATCAAGAAGACGAACCGCTGTGTGATCATTGATGAGAGCAACCCGTTTGCCAGCGTTTCGTCTGAAGTGGCCTTTCAGATTCAGCAGCGGGCTTTTGACTACCTGGATGCGCCTGTGTTGCGTGTGACGGCCAAAGATACGCCGGCACCTTATGCCAAGAACCTGATCGAATACTACATGCCCAGCGCCGACGCGGCTTACGAAGCCTGTAAGCAGGTCATGTACGTGGACTGATTCCTCCGCAACCAAGCCAACGAAATAGCAATGGCGATTCCTGTTGAAATGCCCAAAATGAGCGACACGATGGAGGAGGGGGTGTTGGTGGCATGGCTGGTAGAAGAGGGACAACGTGTGTCGGCGGGGGATGTGATCGCTCAGGTAGAGACAGACAAGGCAACCATGGACCTCGAAGTATATGACGATGGGGTCCTGCTGAAAAAGGTTGTACAGGAAGGCGAATCCGTTCCCATTGGTGGGCTGATTGCCGTCCTGGGCGAAGAAGGCGAAGATATTTCCGAGATTCTGGCACGATACAGCGGTAAGCAGGAGGCAGCGGCTGAGCGAGAGCTGTCGGAGACGACGCCGGCTGAAACCACAGCGCCGCAGGCCAAGCCAGCCCAGGCCGGTGATGGTGCACCGGTACCGGCGGTGACCGCAGAGGATGGTGCCGAGACACGTATCAAGGCATCGCCTCTGGCACGCAAGCTGGCCAAAGAGTACGGGTTGGATCTGCGAACCATTCAGGGGACAGGGCCGGAAGGGCGCATCGTACGTCGCGATATCGAAGCAGCCCTGGCGCGTCAACGTCCGCCTGTCGAGGTGCCCGCTCCGACACCCGAGGCGCCACCGGCCCCGACGCCGGCTGCAGCGGTCGAATTGCCCTATGAGGTAGTGCCCATCACGCCCATGCGGCGTACAATCGCCCGGCGGCTGGCGCAGAGCAAGTTCACGGCGCCGCATTTCTATCTAACCGTCGACGTAGATGTCGAAAAGGCTGTCGCTTTTCGCCAGCAGCTCAACGAGCTGGCTGAGGCGCAGGGACGTCCCAGGATTTCGTTCAACGATCTGATTACCAAGGCCTGTGCACTGGCACTACGCCAGCATCCCGAAATCAACGCATCCTATCTGGAACAGGAAGGCGAAATTCGACGCTGGAAAGAGATTCATATCGGTATTGCGGTGGCGCTGGAAGACGGACTGGTGACGCCAGTCATCCGCCATGCCGATCAGAAGGGGCTGGGGCAGATTGCCGAAGAAACCCGGGCGCTGGCCGAAAAAGCACGTCAGCGCACGCTGCAGCTGCAGGAGATGGAAGGCGCTACCTTTACCACAAGCAACCTGGGAATGTACGGCATCGAAGAGTTTACGGCCATCATCAATCCGCCCAATGCCTGTATCCTGGCCATTGGGGCCATCCGCGAGGTGCCTGTGGTGAAAAATGGAATGATCGTACCCGGCAGACGCATGCGGCTGACGCTCTCGTGCGACCATCGAGTTGTCGACGGCGCCACCGGGGCTCGCTTTCTTAAGACGGTGCAACAGTATCTGGAAGAGCCGCTGAACCTGCTGCTTTAGCGGGCACCTGGACATGTGACGGTGCGTTTAGGGCGGGCGGTCTACAGACCGTCCGCCCGTTTTGGATCATGGTCCTTATACATCTTTCAGACCTGCATTTCGGACGCCTGGCCTCCCGTGCCGTTGTTGAAGACCTGCAGGCAGAGGTTCTCCGCCAGGCGCCCGATCTGGTAGTGATCAGCGGCGATCTGACGCAGCGTGCGCGTCCGCGTCAGTTTCGAGCGGCCCGAGCGTTTCTGGAAACCCTGCCGGCACCTGTGCTGGTTGTGCCAGGCAATCACGATGTCTATCCCTGGTGGCGTCCCCTCAATCGACTGGTGCGGCCGCTGGCCCGCTACCGCCGGTATATCTCTGATAACCTGCGCCCGTCGTTCGTCAACGATAAAGTGGCCGTGTTGGGGCTAAATACCGCCTATGGCGCAACCATTAAAGGGGGACGCCTGGCGGCCGAAGATCTGGCCTTCTTGCAGACGTTTTTTGCGGCAGTGCCACCGGCGACCGCGCGCATTCTGGTCGTTCACCATCACCTGATGCAACTACAGGCCGTAGGACCTCACGATGTCGCCAGAGGGGCGCGTCAGGCACTGGAGGCAGCTGCTGAAGCTGGCGTCGAATTGATCCTGTGTGGCCATCTGCATGTAGCCCACGTGGAACCGGTAGTGGTACAACCCCGGGGACACCGTCTGGTAATTGTCAGTGCCGGCACAGCCACCAGCAGTCGCGGCCGTAGTCCTCACCGGAATAAAAATTTTTATAATGTGATACGTGTCGAACGGGAAGTGGTGCAAATTGAGGAACGGTGCTACGAACCGACATTTCGTCGGTTCGTTGGTTTCCGAAGACACCGATTTGAACGCACGTATCTTTCGCCTAAGTTCCGTTGTGCTTAAATTTGAGTAATCCTACGGTGGCAAAAGAATGCGCCGGAGCTTATTTTAAGAGATGCGCCAATGGCGCATATTAAGTGAGCCAACAGTTTTTGTCAGTTAGATTGAACTTTTCAGACACTAGCTGTTAAGACGCCTGAATAATTCAGATGGCGCAGCGTCCGGATCTCGTACGTAGTAGTCCCGGAGGGGAAGTACTGTCGATGCCGTTGGACCCGAAAGACTTTATTGCCTATGTACAGGAGCGGTTGGCCTGGCTTCAGCGGGAGGTTGAGCGGTTGATAGACGAAAACGAGCGGCTTCGGGAAGAGAACCGCCGGCTTCGGGAAGAGGTGACATTGTACCGCCTGTTTCAGGAAGTTCAGCCATCCGCTGAGGAAGGGTTGCCGGAGTTATCGGCTGAACTGATTCAGCAGGCCATGGATTTCCTGGCGCAACTGCCTGATGAGATGAGCTTTGCCGAATTTTTCGATCGGGCGGAACAGGCAGGTATCGAAAGCCAGGTGGCTCGCGACTATCTGCTGATCTTTCTGCGGGAAGACTTGTTGCGGCAGCGTGGCGGACGCCTGCAAAAGACCACCAGAGCAGCGCGTTCGTCCTCATAGCGTAAAGCAGTCTTTCTCGATCGGAAGGGAACAGCGATACAGGACGTCCCCATGTCCTTTCTTGATCAAGGTTGCTGAAAGCGCCACTTCAACGGGGTGTGCAAAAGGGGCGGCCTTTACACCGCCCCTTTCCTTTTTACGGGCGTTTCCACCGCTCTCGAAGCTTTCGCCGCTGCTCGCGTACTTGTCGCTCCACAGAATCCAGTGCATTGAGTAGTGCTTCCTGGACCGTAGGAGCTACCTCGGTGGCCACCACATTTTCTGGTTTGTGATAGATGACCACGCGGGCACGATAGGCATGGGGCGTGTGGCTGTGCTCCACCTGCTGCACGGCAACCGACACGCCAGTGATGTCCCGCTGCTTTTTGGCCAGCTTCTGGATGCGCTGCTCAACCTTGGCCTTCAGCGCCTCCGTCAACTCGTGATTCTCGCTGTAGTACTCAAAGGTAATGTCGGGCGTCTCCATAGAGATTTTCTCAGGCTGGTGAGTAAACTACAACAAAGATACAGACGCTGTCGGGTACAACGTCTGATACTTTTCTCGTATATACGTCAACCAGGGTTCCGCTTCCGGCGGGCGCCCGGTTGCCTGTTGCAGCAAAACCGGTGCCTTCCACGCACGGCCATAGCGGTGAATCCGTTGCCGTAACCAGATGAGTATTGGCTGAAAATCTCCCTGTTGCATACAGGTAACTGCTTCCGGGAGCGCAGCCGTAAGCGCCTCCCAGAGCTGGGCAGCCATCAGGTTCCCTAAGGTATAGGTCGGAAAGTACCCAAAAGCTCCCTGCGACCAGTGAATATCCTGCAACACTCCTTCACGCAGGGTTGTCGGTTGCAGGCCAAGGTAACGTTGCATTGCCTCGTCCCAGGCTGCCGGCAGATCCTGCACCGAAAGCGTTCCTTCGATCAGGGCCACTTCCAGCTCGAAGCGCAACAGGATGTGCAGGTTGTAAGTTACTTCGTCCGCTTCGACCCGAATCAGGGAGGGCTGTACGCGATTGATGGCCCGATAGAAAGCCTCCAGCGGTACATCGTCCAGCACACCCGGTAGGTGCGCGCACAGTCTGGGGTAAAAATATTCCCAGAAGGGAAGACTGCGACCGATCAGGTTTTCCCAGAGGCGGGACTGCGACTCATGTAGGCCCAGCGAGGCCCCGTCGGCCAGTGGGGTGCGCTCCAGTATCGGATCAATGCCCTGCTCATAGAGGCCGTGTCCGGCTTCATGCAATGTGGCAAACAGTCCGCTGGTAAAGTCGTGCGGATCGATCCGAGTGGTGAGACGCACGTCGGTAGGGGCAATGCCAGTGCTGAACGGATGCACCGACGCATCCAGACGCCCGCGTTGCAGGTCGAAGCCGATGGTTTCCAGGAGCATGCGGTTTAGCGTCCACTGTCGCTGAGGATCGACATGGCGCTTGAGAAAAGCATCCGCTGGCTGGGGCTGGGCACTGAATGCCTGAGTCAGTGGAACCAGATGAGCACGCAACTGCTCGAAGAGCGCCTGCACCGCTTCGGTGGTCATGCCCGGTTCGTACTGGTCCAGCAGCGCATCGTAGGGATGCTTCGTATATCCCAGCGCTTCGGCTTTTTCCCGATTGAGCGTGAGGAGCTGCTCCAGATAAGGGGCGAATAGCGCATAGGCGTTTTCCTGGCGGGCCCGCTTCCAGGCCTCAAGGGCTTCCGACCCGGTGCGGGCCAACGCGGCCACCAGCGCCGACGGGATGCGTCGGGCCTTATCGTAGTCTTCACGTACGACTTCGACCAAGCGAACGGCGAGGTGCTCTGAAGGTAAACCCTTCAGGGCAGCAGCCGCAGCTTCCAGCAGCTCGCCGGTTTGTTCCGAGGTCAACCATTCATGGGCGAGCTGGTGCAGTGTAGCCAACTGTTCTGCTCGAACTGCGGCCGCTTCGGCGGGCATGTAGGTTTCCTGATCCCACTCCAGCAAAGCAGCGGCCGCGCGTACGTCCGCTATGCGTGCCAGATGCTTACACAATGCGGACAGGGCAGGATGGAGCATAAATGGGTGGGTGTTGTCCATCTCGTCTTGCCTGGTTTTACGTTTTTCTGGGGTCAGGCCTGAAATGCTACCCTCCGGGGTTGAGCACACCACCAGACGTTCGGTGGTGTCATGCCCGAAGGAGGCCATCGGCTTTGGCCGAGGGTAGTTCACTGCTTTGATCTGGTATAAACGGCAACTTTTGATATGAACGCGCCAGGGCTTACGCTGAGCCTGCCTCTGGCCGTTTTTCAAAAAAACGATGGGGTAGATGCCTGCTAATGCTCCGAGAGGGCGGCGTGGGATGAATCCGGGCAGCGTAACTTGAAGAAATATTAAGGTCCGGGCGACTGTCGATGGTATGGGATCCTGTCACTTGACTGGGCATTAAAAACACCGCTAAATTCAGCATCCACCATCGAGCCAACGTAGCTCAG